>CAWLAZ010000051.1:0-9718 GCA_963854955.1 Phycisphaerae bacterium
TTAAAAACGGTGTTGCACAAGCACCGCATGATAAATCAGTAGATTGAACATGTTCACCGCATCGATGGCATCGACCTAATAGATGGGCAATACCCTGCACGCGCCTTGCAACTTTCCAAAGTTGTCGGGTTGTTGGCCCTCGAACAATCGTTTGAAGGTCAATTATCCCCTTTTTTGCAAGATCCGCAAGTTGTTCATACGTGATTCCTGGACGAAAAAATAACCCTTCGTTTCGAATCCACCATGGCCCGAATCCACCCTCTGCAAGCAATAATCCATCGGGCTCTAGTAATGTCGAACAACCACGACATACGTTTGTTTCTGGTTGAGTTTCCCCACAGATGGGGCAGACGAGTATCCTTTGCTTTGCCATGATAGTGAATACCATTGTACAGTCCAAAATTACCTTACCCACCCTTCTTTTTACGCTTTCTCTTGGTTGTGCGCAAAGGCAACCGCCCCCTTTGCAAACCGCAAAGGTCAAAATTGAACATGTATCCCCAATTATTGCCATCGTTGGAACAAAAGCCATTCGGCAAGAAGACCTTTGGAATGAGTTGATTGAATTAGCAGGAAGTGAAATAGTACAAGATGCTATAAATTCTGCACACATTGAGTTGGCGCTCGCAGAAAAGGCCCTTGTTGTACGTCAAAAAAATATCGAACAAGAATGGGAGTACCTGCTCAGAGCTGTCCCTTCGCTCAACAAATCAAGTTTCAAAAATCAGCTCAAAGAAAAAGGCATCGGCGAAAAACGACTTCGCTCTTTGTTGTGGCGTACGAGTGCATTGCGGATGCTCATTGAACAAGATGTTTCCGTCACAGAAGAACAAGTCAGAAGAATGTATGAAATTATGCATGGGCCTGCATACCCCGTAAAAATCATCGTGCTGCCAACACTTAAGGAAGCAAATCAAATGCACGCACAACTAAAACGCGGTGCTTCTTTTTCAGAACTTGCAAATACACACTCCATTGACCCGAGTGCATCATTGGGTGGAGATATAGGATCAATCACTATCGCTGATCCAATTTGGCCCGAGCCAATACGTAAAGCACTACCCCATATACAAATTGGAATGGTCACAACTCCCATTTTTATTGGCGATCGTTGGGTCCTGTTAAAACTCACAAGCAAACCAACTAAGTATGAGCACCCGATTGAAGACGTTGAAGAGGAGATGAGGCAATTGGCAAAACTTGCACAAGAGCGTTTTTTAATGGAGCGCGCGTTACAAACACTTCAGAAAAATACTGAGGTTCAAATTTTTGATACCGATATACGGGAAGTTTTAGGTTTTGGTAGTAACAATGCGCATAAAAGCAACTGGCATTAACACCAATGCTGGAAGAAACACACTCACCATCGCAGGAAAACCTGCCATAGGCATCAACATTACTATGGTGCCGCCAAACATGATTGTCAAACTAATTCCGCCGCAAGTAATTGCTTGACGAGACAATACAACTGTTTCCCTTGTGACAAAAAGCGGCAGAACGATCGCCATCGTGAGTAAATTCATAGCAATAGAAGCAAAACGTGCATACCAATGTCTTCGTAACATTGGCGCATCAAATCCACCCACAACATCTAACATATTGTTGAGTTCGGACATCCCAAGCATACCAATGTACTGACCGTATCTATGTAACGTAAGCAGGTACGGTGACAATTCCGTTTCAAAAAAATCCACTTGTTTCGGCGTCATAATTGCGGCTTGCCCGCTTTCTTCATCAAAAACAATATCTACCGATCGTCCCTTCACAAGAACCCAGCCAGCATTTGTTTCCGCATCCCACGTTGCCGTTTCTGCTTGAATTTGCTGTGTCATTCTGCCTTTTGCATCACGTCTTAAAAAGGATGGCTCAGTCAGTACATTGGTCTCTGGATCTAAAGAAACAGCAAGTAACAACGCGCCGCTTTGGTCTGGAGTAAAAGGAATCGGAAATGATGCCGCAGAGGAATCTCCAGACTCGCCGTGATCACGGAGCAACAATGGCGCGACTTTTGGCAATATGAATTCTTGGTTCAACAGAGCAAGACCACTAATACTCACCATCACAAGTAGAAACGGCAACGCTATTCGACGAAGACTAATTCCGGCTGCCATTAACGCTACAAATTCTCTTGCCCGTAACATATTTGCCGCAGTAAATGCCATCGCGCCGATTGCTATTGCGCCATGCAAATAAGCAAAGACTTGAAAAAGACGAGGTGCTTCAAAACCTATCGAAACACTGAGTATTGCAAAAATTTTACTAAACATGCCACCGTCTTCAGATTGTCTATCAGCAATTGTGACGAATTCATCCAAATTCACAATGATGTCTATCACTGCGCCCAAAAGATAAAAAAGTGTGAACAAAACAACAAAGTTGATCACCATTCTCTTAACAATGTATCGCGATAATCGTTTCATATTACGTCAAACGAACTTTGCTCCAATGAAACAAAACCAACGCTAACAAGCCAATGTTCCCAGACCACATGATGGTAAAACCGCTGAGCTCTCTTGCGTCTCGAACCATTTGGCCGCCTGAAAAAATCAATAATAATGCAACGACTGCGGGGACAAATACTTTTGCATACACCGCAAGTGGCATTTGGTCTGCAAATCGTATCGCTAATAAACTGCCAAGTAAAATAACAAGCAACGGCAAAAAACTTACGGCCCATCGTTGACCTATTCTTCCGCTGATATTGCTGTGCATTTCAACGACACTTTCTTTCAAACGATTTACGGCCCTCTCTACAGGCTTACTGTCTGATCGATAAGCTATCTGTAGTAACTTGAGATAATCTTGCTCATCGATATTAGTAGGCGTAAGTTGCTCCACTTGGCATGAAGGAACTACAAGCTCGCCCCGCACGTTTTCGCCCACTTCGCCAAATCCAACAACGACATCTTTCATTTGTAATGTCACAGAATCGACATCCCCATTTTCAAGTTGGTCAACGATAAACGTGGCTGAGTTTGGCACCAGAATACTTCTCTCACCTGTTCCGCGAATAGATTCAACCGTTATTGGAGGAATAAATTTGCCGTTCTTCATTCCCGTTGCTTGAATGACAAATTTCCTGCCACCAGGGTTCGTGATACACGTAATTGAATCCGCCTCGTTGAATTTTAGTTGCAACGCTTCAAGATAGTTCAATCGGTTCATGACGCTTCGCAAATGAGCTGATGCGTTCGCAACCCTTGGGTATTTTTCTGGCTCTGTTTTCAAGTGTAAAAGTTCACTGCGTGTAAGTGATGAAGGTCTTTGATTTGACATTGATTGCAACTCAATTGCGTGTGTTAAGCGGCCTTCACGTGCTCCGCGTAAGATTCCTGCATTTCCATCTCCGCGTGTCCATTGCGTTGCATCACGCGTGCCAACATACATCGATGTTTGATTATTTATCCGTTGCACATCGACTAACGCTGCAGACGCGGTGAGATACATAGTAGCCCTGCCAGTTCCATCTATTTTTGCGACAGCAACATGCTCGAGCGCCATGCGTTCGTCGTTGCTTTTTGTATCAAAATAGATATCTTCAGCCCAGATTACAAGGTCACCTTGGACGAACGGGGTGTGTCGCTTAATTGAATTCGCTAAAAGACGAGGCAGATCAGATGTCATAGCATCTGCCATTCTTCCAATGAACGTAGGGATAATAGATTGCGTCAAAATTGCGACTGTTATTGTTAACGTAACACCAAAAACGCACATTGGTGCAAGCAACCTGAGATACGATTGACCACTAACAGACATTGCTATGAATTCGTTGTCTTGCGCCATTCGGTGCAAACTAATCGTTACAGAAAAAGCGGCTGCGAACGGCAACGCAAACTGAAGCATCGGCACCATTGCCAATGCGAGGTATCTCATAGTATCCCAGCCAGATATGAGACTTCCAGACGACAGTGGCTTGATGGCTGCACCAAATGCGATCACAACCACGAGAATAATCGTCGTTGTTGCGAACTGCCGAAGCACATCGGAAAGCATATATCTATAGAAGCGCCACGGCATGATGTGGGCATTATGGTCTTACTACCCCATTTTGCAACTGATATACGTCGCAACCCGACCCATTTTATTTCTAGGGTCGGGTCCACGACCCGGTCCAGAGTCGGCTACAGGGTCGGGTACACGACCCTGGAACGGTTATAGGACTTTGCGGGGTTGGCAGAGTGGGTAGGTTGTGCGTACTGGATCAATACTATTAATGGATTTTGTTCTGAAGTAGTGCGAGACAGTAAGTAGAAGACATTTGTTTTCGATGATAGAGGTATGCGTATTTCTACCGCTCAAGTTCCACGTTGTACCAAACACCGCAAGGGTATCGCCCTGCTCGAAGTCATGATCGCCGTTGGCATCTTGGCATTTGCTGTGGCATCAATCACAAGCGCGATAGTTGCAGGTCAACAACAAACTATAGAAGCGAGAAATAAAATTGTTGGATCAGTTGCCGCTGAATCACTGCTCTCACAAATCACACAAGTACCATGGGAATCCATAGATACTTGGCACGGATACACTGAAGAAATTGGGACTATCACTGACCCAACAGGAATTCCGATGCAAGGTGACTGGAATAACATAGGACGTTCCGTTTCGGTTGTCTCTTCCGAAATCCAAGTAGCATCACTCGAAGTATTTATTATTGGCAGAACTGTTACAGTTTCATCCTTTACCAAAGACGGAAGAATACTCTCAACGCTTGCGCGCTTTCTACCGGAGCCACAATCATGAATCGCAGAGGACTCTCACTCCTTGAAATGCTCCTTGCAATTGGAATCACTTCTATCATTGGCGCTGCCATTGCTTCAATGATGGCTGCAGCAAGCAATAGTTTGTCTTCAAAAGACGATGGCAGACAATCGGCTATCCGACTTGCAACCACCCAAGTTCGTCTTGGTGCTTATATCGCACCTTCGAGATGTATCCTCGATAAAAGCAACACGCATCTGACCCTTTGGCTTGAAGACAGCAGAGAAAACAACACCGTGCACGCCTCAGAAATACGCTGGCTTTCCTTTGATGAAAATAAAAAAATACTCGCTGTCGATTTTGTAGACTTCCCAGACGACTGGTCGCAATCAATGATTGACTCTGCAGATGTTGCTTGCACTCCTTCAACTAATTACGAAGCTCTTCTTGCTGGCCTTCGTGCTGATGACATCATCGAATCCGTGCCACTTATTGACTTGGTTGAATCCTGTAATTTTTGGACTAATAACAATGATCCGCTCTCTGCAACACATGTATGTGTTCGGTTTGCATTCTCTTCTGAATTCGGAATAACTAACGGCTCTATTATTGATGAAACCATTCGTATTCACCAACCGCCATCGGAGCAACAATGATGTATTCAAATACAACTCCACAACCCACGCGTCGTGGCATAGCACTCATGCTTGTCATGATTGCAGTCCTTGTAACCGGCACAATGGCAGTTGCGTACTTTGGTTCACGAGATAACTCTGTCGCCATCAGCGCGAACGTTGAAGCTTCTTCACGAGCAAGAGCAAATGCCGAGTCCGGGATTGACCTAGCTATTGCAATCCTCGAAACAAATGCAGATTGGCGAACACAACATACAGATGGCGTCATCCTTGACTCATTTGCTTTTGGCGGAGGCGAGCTTACGCTGACTGTCATTGACGTAGAAACAGATTTGCCGCCAACAGAATCTACGAACAAAGTCGATATAACCATCATGTCATCAATCGATGGGATTTCACAAACTACGCAAGCAACAGCAACTATTTTTCCTGATGATGAAGAGTTTGATGTGGACTACAGCGAGTACGCTATCTTCGCTCAGTCACAAATAACTGTTCAGGACGGCGCTTCTATTGACCACTGGAATGCATCCCCGCTTGCATCACAACAAAATCAACTACGCATCGGGACACTCGCAACGAGCCCTATGTCCGTGCGATTAAACACTTGGAGTCATTTGCCAAATACGATTGAATTACATACACGGTCACATGCATCATCGATGCTTTCATCGTCACTATCGCGTGCGCACGAACTTCCATCTTCGATGCCATTTCCTAACCCCCCAACGCCGCCCATCGAAAACGAACTGTTCAAACTGAATTCAACAAATAGAAATAAACCTGAACCGCATAAAAATAACCAATCATGGGCGAATATGTTTGCCGGTGGTCTGGGGAGCCGTTTTTCAAGAAATGATAAAAATATCGATGTACAAAGCGGTTCCTACGAAATTGATGACCTGTTCATCAACAGAAATAAACACATCACCATTCACGGCGATGTAACGTTAACCATCTCAAATACACTCACACTTAAATCTACTTCGATTCTTCTTGCAGACAATGCGACACTCACTGTGCATGTTGGTGGCCATGTACAAATCACTTCAAGTTACATTGGAAATTTAGAACAATCAACGAATGCATGGATTGATCCAAATAAAATTCAACTCTACGGACAAGCACACTCAAATTGGGACATAAATGGGAATTCCACAATCAAGGGCGAAATCTATGCGCCAATGAGTAGAGTTGAACTCAGTGGCAGGTCTACTCTCTGTGGTCGCATCGCCGCGAACGAAGTAACACTTCGTGGCGCCTCAAGGTTGCTTTACGATAGTTCACTCGACCACGGCGGGTTTGCAGATTCATCAAGTTCGCTTTACGACGATGGCGGAGAATTGCTTTCCGAAGTAAAACAACTCACCCGCCTTGATCCAGTGCTCATAGATGCACTCTATGAAGCAATATTCGAAACCGCTTCAAATACATTTTTAAGTTTTCAAGATTGGTGGGATGAACCAACAAAACGACCACACGAAGTTATATATTCGCTCGTCGTGTACGGTGTCGATGCACGTCGGTGGGAATCATTCGGAAGGCATGCACGGCAAAATCGTTCTGTGAATTTCGCTTCGGTGATTGCCAAATGAATCGTGCTCGAAAACAATTTGGCTTTACGCTTGTCGAACTGATGCTTACACTTGCAATTTTAGCGACACTTGCAACACTTGCCGCACCAATGCTTGGAGATAACGATACGTTACAAGTTAATGTAGCACACCGACTTCTTGTGAGCGATCTCGAATACGCGCAGATACTTGCTATTTCGCATCCTGAAGACGAGATAGCATTCGTCATTAACGCAGATGGTTGGTACATTGCAGAAACAAAAACAATTGATACTCCCCTACTCGATGGAATTACGGGTGATCCAATATTAATACTCCTAGGTGAAGGACCAGCATCTTCTGCATTCAATGTATCCATTGAATCAAATTTGGAAGAGCATATAATTGTGTTTGATCAAAATGGTAGTTTAAGTAATTTTACACAAGTCGTTGAAATCACCATCAAAAGTGGAGAGATCTATTCCGTTGTTCAAATCAATCCAACAACTGGTACTATTCAATAAACCGCGTTGAAGTTTTAGAAAACTTGCCCGCTATTTAATGCCGTATTCTTTTAACTTTCGATACAAAGTTCTCTCGCCAATACCAAGCAAATTCGATGTTTGCTCACGGTTACCACCAGTCATGGCAAGTGTTTGGCGAATTGCTTCCTTCTCTAGTTTGTCCAATCCAATGCCCGCCAGACTGCCGACATCGTAGGAATCTTCAGAATTGGAACTTCTAATTTCATCTGGTACTTGTGTGATATCGATAACATTGCCGCTTGTAATAACGGCCATACGTTGCACCACATTTATTAGTTCACGAACATTTCCTGGCCAATCGTACGCAACAAGTCGCAACATCGCTGGCTGTGTAATTGTTGGACGAACAACATCCATATCCGAAGAATATTTTCCAAGTGCATGATTTACAAGAAGCGGAATATCTTCACGTCGTTGACGAAGCGGGGGCACATTGATTTCAGCTCCATTTATTCGGAAATACAAATCTTCACGGAACCCACCATTTTCACAGCGTGCACGTAAATCTTGGTTGGTCGCAGAAACAAAACGAACATCAGTAGATCGATCATTGTTCTGGCCAAGCCGAACAACATCACCCGTTTCGAGAACACGCAATAATTTTGCTTGCATTGAAAGGGGCATATCGCCTATCTCATCGAGAAACAACGTGCCGCTATTGGCAAACTCAAATACGCCTTCACGGTCACGATCTGCACCTGTAAATGCACCACGGACATGACCAAAGAGTTGGTCTTCAATGAGTGATTCACTTTGCCCTGCACAGTTAAACGCTACATATTTTTTAGAAGCACGTTTTGATTGATTATGAATCGCCTTAGCAACAAGTTCTTTGCCTGTTCCTGATTCTCCAGTAATCAAGATGGCCAATTTACTCGGTCCCACTTGCCGAATCAATTCAATCACCCGTCGAATCGCTGGTGAGTCACCAATTATTCCTTCAAAACCATACGCGGAATCAACTTGCCCTTTAAGACTTTCATTTTGTTGGCGAAGCATGACCGTTTCTGCAGCGCGATTCACTAAGTTTCGAAAAACATCGAGGTCAAGTGGTTTCTCAATGAAATCGTAGGCACCTCCCTGCAATGCTGCCTTCGCTGTCGGGATATCGCCATGTGCTGTCACGACAATTGTCGCAGCATTATCTTGTTGTACCTGTGCTAGTTCAAGCACTTTCAAGCCTGAGTGTTCTTCTTCCATCACCATATCTGTGATAATGACATCGAACGTGCCCATAGTTAGTTCATCTTTTGCGGATTCAAAGCCATGAACAATCGTGCAGATGTGTCCAAGTCGCTGAAGTGATTCAGCCATCACTTCGGCGTGATCTGGTTCGTCATCAACAATAAGAATTTGTGCGTGTAGGTCTGTCATGTTGCTCTACATTGTACCGCACCCTGCAAATCTTCTTCAAGTTCAAGACGAAGACGGCTTGGTGGCGATAGAATCTACTCTATGACGTCGCATTTCCCCATTGGTTTTTCTGCTGATGCACTCCAAGGCAAGCATATCCACTTTGTGGGCATTGGCGGATGCGGAATGAGCGGTTTAGCGAGGCTGATTGCTCGACTTGGATCAAATGTACGAGGTACAGATGCAACTGAAACGCAAGTTACAAGAGCTTTAATTGTTGATGGCATTTCCGTTTCGTATACTCAAGATGGCTTAGACTTACAACCAGACACTGATCTCATTGTGCACTCCGCTGCCATTCCAACAGATAACCCCGAACTTTTATTAGGCGAAGAGTGCTCAATTCCAATTGTGTCGTACGCGCAAATGCTTGGGCTTGTTCAGTCACATCATACAGGTGTCTGTCTTGCAGGTACCCATGGTAAATCTACCACTGTTTCCATGTTAAGTTACATCCTATTACACGCATCTTATGATCCAAGTTTTATTGTTGGTGCTAATTGTAATCAAATAGGTGGATCAAGCCGTGTAGGCTCTTCAATAATAACAAACGGAAAACTTAAAGGAAATCCAGGCATTCTTATAAGTGAATCATGCGAATTTAATCGCTCTTTTCATGAACACGACCCAACTATCGCACTCATCAATAATATAGAAGAAGATCATTTAGATTATTATTCTTCTCTCGATGATATCATCGAAGCGTTCAAAGGATTTGCCCAACGCATTCCATCTTCTGATGATGGTGGTCTTCTACTTATTGCGCACGATGGTGCGCATCGGAACATCGTCACGCCGGGGCTTGCATGTAAGGTTGAAACGTTCGGGTTCCACCCCGAAGCTGATTACCAAGTAATGTTTGACCCAAGTGTCC
>CAWLAZ010000052.1:0-9656 GCA_963854955.1 Phycisphaerae bacterium
GCCATCGTCGGCTTGCACAGTTGTTTGATGTAGATAAGTTTGTTCATTTTGTATGAAGGACGTATCTTTCTTTGCTTCTAAATCGAATTCGATTGCCGATGAAAGTTGTACTTTGCCGATTTTCAGGCCCGCATTTTTGTAATTTTTTACGCAGTTTTCTGCACTTTCTCGCATAACCGCAGCGTGACAAGTGTCGTGGCAGACACGAATATAACGTCTTGCGCGTTCGTCATCTTCAAAATGCGTCGAAAAATAATCACACAGTTCTTTGCTTCGTTGCAATCGACAACCGGGTTCTGTTTCGATGTCAAGGTGAATACATTTGTTTGTTTGTAGTTCAATTTCTTCAAGCGCATCTATGCAAAGGTGTAGCTGTTTCGCACAATCTTCGTTTGTAAAGTTTTCTTCGTTCCAGCCAAGTGGAAGTGTTGAAATGCCGGATTCATTTTGATCTGTTACAGCGGAAAGAATATGTGCAAGGCGAATGGTGTATTCGAGCCGAGCATTCTCTGACCAATCGGGCTTGTAGACCTTGTGCCGAACAATTTTTTGGTGAAAGTTTGAAAATGGAAAACCATTTAAGGTGAATACGCGCAAATTGTATTGTTGTAACGTGTCCTTAAGCAAAGCGATATCCACTTCGGATGATGCGGTGTCGGATAACCATAATCCAACGCCAAGTGGCGCTTGTATGTTTTGTTGAACTTTCCAAGCGAACGTTTTTAGATTGCCAATCACATCTGCAAAGGAATCCCCGCTATGCACATTGGTGCAGTATCCAAGCATTACTTAACAGAAAACTTTCCGCTTTGGGAGAGGAAGGAAAGTGGGTTGTCGTAAGAAATGGTGTTAATCAATGCTTGTGAATGACCGCGGCTTGCGAGTTCAACGCGGCATTTTGGAACAGCAAGTGGATCGCTTGGACCCCAGTCGCCAGCGGAGTTAATCCACAACCTGTCCGTGCCATGCATTTCGATAATGTCTGCAGCGCGTTGCGGAGTGCACTTACTGTCGGGATACAAAGTCATACCCGCCCAAAAACCTCGGTCGAGCACAGCGCGAACGGTGTGTTCTTCTACATGGTCAATCAAAACACGGCTTGGATCAAGCGAGGTGTTATCGATTGCATCCATGATGAGATTTGTACCTTTGAGTTTATCTTCAAGGTGCGGGGTGTGCACGAGAACAAGTTGATTCATTCGTTGCGCAAGTGCAAGTTGCTCTTCAAGAATGATGAGTTCGTTCTTACTGTTTTTGTTTAAACCGATTTCTCCAATACCAAGCACATTGTCGCAATCTATAAAATCTGGAATAATAGAAATGACTTCGCGAGCAAAGCCTACATCTTCTGATTCTTTTGAATTTATGCAAAGCCAGCAATGGTGACTGATGCCGTAGGTCGCCGCTCGTTTTGGTTCGGTGTCTGTGAGTTGTCGAAAGTAATCCGAAAAACCTTGCGCGCTACTTCTATCAAACCCCGCCCAAAATGCTGGTTCTGTAATTGCAACGCAACCAGCTTGCGCCATGCGTTGGTAATCGTCGGTCGTGCGAGACACCATGTGAATATGCGGATCGATGTAAGCCATTACGAGGTGGGCGGTACTGCACCGCTTGCGCCTTTCATTCCAGCATGATCAATAGGTTCTTTTGTTTGATCACTAAGCAAGTCAAGAATGCGTTGTGTTCGACCCTCTTTTCCAGAGTGCAATTCTTTTATGCACGATAGTAAGGCTTCAATGCGAAAATCAGACGCGTTTTCTTCCGCTCGATCGATTCGATCAAGGAACGCAGCAATGTCGAGCACTTTTGCGCGGTGCTCTAAAAAGTAGCGATCGACAATCTCTTCTTTTGTCATGTTACTTGCCATGAATGTAGATTCTACATGAGTTCATCGATGGCTTGTCGGACAATGGATGCATCAAGTGCATGCACATCAACAGGGTTTGCTAGTCCCTTGAGCATAAGCAGGGTGAGTTGCCCACCAAGATGCTGTCGAAACTCCTCGATACCGTGGATGAGTTCGTCTTGAAGCAAATCGCAATGGGCAGTTGGCAATCCTAAAGACTGGAGAAGAGAAACCGCACGGTTGGCAACACGGTCATCGAGCAATCCAAGAGCAACACTGCAACGAAGATCAATGGCAAGCCCAATAGAAACGGCCTCGCCGTGGGTGAGCGTGTGCCCAGTCATTTGTTCTAATTTATGGGCGGACCAGTGCCCAAAATCGAGTGGCCGTGCATCAAGTCGTTCGAATGGATCGCCACCGCTGGTGATATGTTCAAGATGCAATAACGCAGATTTTTTAACAACGAGTGCCATTGATTCTGCATCTCGAGCAACGAGTAGTCGTGCGCACGATTCAATCTCATTAAAAAATGCTCCGTCTTTAATGAGAGCAACTTTTACTGCTTCGCTTAAACCAGAACGCCAGTGTTGTTCATCAAGTGAAGACAAAAGACGGTAATCATTCACTACAGCAAAGGGAGGGTCGAATACACCGATGAAATTTTTCTTGCCGAAATAGTTGACAGCATTCTTGACACCAATTCCGGAATCGCACTGGGCAAGCGTTGTGGAGGGCATGCGGACGATGGGTATTCCTCGATGCGCGATTGAAGTGGCGTACCCGACAGCGTCAAGCACGGCACCGCCGCCAACAACAAGAACGCACGAGCGACGACATAAGTTTTTGTCATTAATTGCAGCGAGCACTTGGTCAACAACGCGCATATCGTTTTTTGCGGATTCACCGCCTTCGACAATGATCGGCTCGCTAAACATATGCGGATTTTCAGAAAACCAAGTGGTTAACGACGCAATGAATGCGGGGTTGCAAGTATGCACGCCGTAGTCGATAACAGGTAATACTTTTAGCGGAGCAAGTGTTTCAAAAATCGCATCGAGCGTACCATCGGTGCAAGCATTATTCGTGAACCGAACACGGTGCGTCCACGAAACGGAAAAAGAAGCATCGAAGGAATCGTTTTCACTTTTCACTTTTCTGTTCCTTCGCCGTATAGCTCAATTTCAGGTGCCCAATCAAGCCATGATTCATTGAACTCTTCAATCAAATCAAACTCGAAATGGTCTGGGGCAACAGCGCCTACGTTGTTTGGCGTTGCAAGTGAAATGCCACCTTTTACAAGCGACGCAAGAGGGCCTGCATGCAATTTGAATCCGGTTAGTCCCGCTTCAAATTTGATGCCGCTCGCATTCCAAAATACGGTATTGGTCCGAATAATGGGTGTGTAGGTATGCTTTATAGTAAAGTGCAAATGCACCATTGCTGCATTGGGCGCTAAATCAATTGCATGAATGTTGCCAACTTCAATGCCACGATAAAAGATAGGTGCGCCAAGATCGATTCCATCGGCAGAATCGGTTACGACGGTGAACGACTTCCCGTTTTGCATTTGGGGAAAACCAGAGCCTTCAAAAGTATTTTTCTCTTCGCCGATACCCGGACTAACTTGAATATATTTTGGTCCAATAAGTGTGTCGAGTCCATTAATCCCTTGCAGCGATATATCCGGATGAACGATCCACCACGTGCTTCCTGCAACAGCAAGCGAAGATGCTGATTGCTTAAGACGCGCCGTGACAACAATGCTATCGCTTTCTTGTGAAAGGGATATATCCTTGACGAGACCAACGATGGCTCCTTTGAACATGATGGGTGAGTTGCTTGTAAGTCCATGCACGTTGGAAAACGTAATGGTGATACTTGGTCCTTGTTGCAGTTGCCAACGAGTAAAAAGAAAAACCGTAACGATGAGTGCAAGTGCAGGGATACACCAAGTAATGGAAAATCGTTTTTTCGGGAGTTTGCTTATAGTTGCCCTTGGTGTGTCATTCATTTTTTTGCATCCTGTGTATTCCAAAGTAATCGTGCATCAAAATTAGCAGATGCGAACATTGTAAGCACGACAACACCTGCAAATGCAATGATCCCTGGTTCTGGTCGAATGGTTGCAATTGTTCCTAGTTTAACGAGTGCAACAAGGATGGCAACAAGGAAAACATCGAGCATTGACCATCGACCAATCACTTCAACAAATCGAGCGATAGTAACGGTGCTTTTTGAAGATCGTGTTTTACAAGTTACACAAAGAAAAAACAATCCAAATATTTTTGCTAGTGGAATAACTATAGAACAAAGCAGAACAAGAATGGCTATGCCTTGTGTCCCGTCGTTCCAAAGTGCCACGGTGCCGCTCCAGATTGTGGATTCAGTTTTAAATCCAAGTGTTGACATGGATAGAATTGGCAAGATGTTCGCAGGTATAAATAGAATCAACGCTGCGATGGAGAAAGCAAGTGTGCGCTGCATGCCTCGTGGCTTTTGTAAAGCCGCGTGGCATCTTGTGCATGCTGCGAAGTACCCGGTTGGGATTGATGGCAACTGCTGTGATTGCCCACAGTGATGACAAGTTACCTGCGTACAGTTATTCAACAATCTGGCATCCATCGATAGAGAATGGGCTTGATGCAAACAATCCAGCACTATGGCATTGACCACGGACAGTAAGCGTGGCAGATTTTTGAATGGTTCGACCATCACCTAATCGGCCAGAAACAGAATCATCGAATACGCACACTGCAACGCTGTCACCTTCTCGAAGCGTAACGGTGTAGAGCCCCTCTTCAGTAAGCGCGAAGGCAATGACTTCGCCGGTTATTTGCACAATAGCCCCATCATGGTTCGAGCCGTTTCGGTCACTAAAAAAGGAACCGTGCAAATGCGCAATGGTAACTTGGTCAATTTTCGACCCATCAGCTTGTATGACTATATTTGTCGCTTTTTGATTATGGGCGGTGCTATTTGTGGCACTGCATCCGGTAATAAAAAGAAGAGCAGTGATGAGAGCGAGTTGCGGGGTATACATAAGTGGGTTTCTCCTACTTCTAGGATGATATCAGTGCTGCCCCGTTCCACCAATGCATATACACCACTTGTTTGGTGTAAACCGTACAAACTATAGTTAATCGATTGATATAGCGAGAGCCGTCACGAGAGCCGTATTGTGTGACGATAGGCTTTAAAGCAAGGGCATGTCCTTTGCTCTGGTAACTGAAAACAAGGACAAATCCACAGATTATGCCCTTGGTTATGGTTGCCAAGCACGATAAAACACAAATAATTTCGCAAAAAATGTGGGTTATTACCACTAAAAAGGCGGTATTGACACTTTTTTCCTGTTTCGGTTCACAAGTGCTCACGAGCTGTCTATGAGGTGCACCTGTCGAGATGTTCTCGACCATGAAATTCACCCCTCACTCTGGAGTTACAAATGACAACCCTACCAACGACTTTGGCCATGATCGCCGCGTCCATCACAGCTACTACAGCACTCGCCTCCAACAACGCAGACTTTAACAACGACGGCAACGTTGACGCAAATGACCTTCTTGCTATCACAAGCAACATGGGCCTCGCATGCGACGGCGATTGCACACTAGACATCAGCGGCAACGGTGTTGTTGATACAGCAGACATCATCACCTTGATGCAACAATGGGGCGCAGTTGCAGACTACGTTGCTCCAGCAACTGAAACAGCTGAAACAACAGAAAACACAACATCGCAACGCGATCCAAACAGGGACATGAGCTGGCAAGACCAAGACCCAATCCTTTTGAACGCAATCTACTACGACCACCTCGCTCGAAGCCAAGCTCGCCAAAACCTTGCAGAAGAACTTAATCAAGGCGAGGCAACAAAAGCATGGGCTTCAAGCAACAACGTTGTTGCTCTTCCAATATCAATCAACGGTGCTGTCGACTATTACGAAGATGGTGTCATCGACGATGCGGATAAAGAAAAATTCCGCTTATGGATGGACGCGAACGTTCCTGCAGATTACGACGGTCCTCTCTGCCTTGACCTTGAAGGTCAATGGTGGTCAATACTTGATTCAAGCAATCAATCAGTTATGGACACTGCAATAGATTTTTATATCGAAGGTCTTGAATACGCACAATCACTTCGTCCAAACGCAAAAATAGGTTACTGGGGCCTTCCAAAGAAATCGCATACTAAAGTGAACAGCACAACTGCATCTATCGATCGCCTTCTTCAAGTGCAAACTGCTTTGTTCCCTGACGTGTACGAATACAACCCAGATGGTAACGATGCAAATCGACTTGAGGAGCATGTCGAAAAATGCATAGAAATGGTAAACGGCGAGATCCCAGTATACGCATTCGCATTCCCTCGCTACAGCAACGGCTCAGGTCCACGTGAGTTACATACCCATGTAGAGTTCCAACGTGACCAAGTGCAATCAACACTTGATGCAGTATGGACTGATGCAAACGGTAAAGATCACCGAGTAAACGGTGTTGCACTTTGGGACGCATATGTGTTCGTAGCTATGTTCACAGAGGGCTGGTCAGAAATGACAAACGAAGCTCGAAAAACACTTTGGAACGAAATGGATGAGTTCCATCTTGAGTGCCTTGTAGACATGAAGGGCTGTGTAGACACCGCATGTGCACAAGCAGCAACACGCCGCGAAGTTGCACAACAAGATCAAGCAGATGCGCAAGCAGTAGCAGATCAAGCAGCAGCAGACGCAGCTGCAGCACTTGAAGCAGAACGTCAACAACAACGCACACAACTTCTTGCAACATTGAAAAATGCAAAAAAACGATTTGTAAGCAAGAAAAAGTCGTACTCAAAACGAGCGAAATCATACCGATCAAGCCAAAAGTCATGGTCTAAAGCAAAGGGTTCGTTCGCAAAAGCGAAACGTTCGTACAAACGAGGCTCAAAGCAATATCGTAAAGCACTTGCTCAGTACAAGAAATCACGCAAAAACGTTCAACGTCAAGCACGATCGTTCCGAGAGGACCGAAGCGCATACCGAAGCGCTCGAGCAAACTGGTCCAGCTCTAAAAAGCAATGGCGAACAGCGAATGCTAACTGGAATCAAACACGTCAATCATCAACACTTCTCGCTTCAATGTAAATAACACCCTTGGTAGGGCAGTATGCGGGATCGACAGAAATGTCGGTCCCGCTTTTCGTTTGTGTTGTCTTGTTGGGGAGCCAGACCCGATGGGTCTGAAACCCCCTCAGAAAAACTTCTTCTTGTGGTAAATGGGCAGACCGTAATGAAAAAGTAAGTTTTTAGCCCAGAAAAAAGTTGGGAGATTCAATTTGTGTTTCTTAGGCGGTCAACAGCTGATTTTTCATCTGTTGCAGGTGAGCATTCAAGACCAATTGGGCCCGTGTAGCCAAGGTCTTTGAGCTCTTTGTACACCCGCGGATAGTAAATTTCACCAGTGCCCGGCTCGTGCCGTCCTGGGTGGTCGGCAACTTGGATGTAGCCAACTTGATCAATGCCTTCCTTCAATCGGCCACATAAATCGCCTTCGCTGATTTGCATGTGATACAAGTCCCAATTTATTTTTATCATTGGTGAATCGACTTCTCGGCAAATACGCACGGCGTCCTCGCTGCCATACAAGCAATGGCCTTTGTGGTCGACACGAATATTCATTGGCTCAAGAATGAGCATAATCCCCGCTTCTTCAACAATGGGCTTCACTAAAGTTAATCCATCAATAATATGTTGATGCATCTCTTCTTGTGTCATGTTTGGTTGGTCGTTTCCCCCAACTACGGTCATGCGTTTGCAATTCAATTGTTTTGCAATGGCGCAACTTTTTATAATTTCTTCCACAAATTTTTCATGATTCTTTGGATTGTTTAAGCCAGGAACAAAACCCCAAGCAGTGAATTGCGCCACTTCAATGTTTCGTTCGCCGCAAACTTTTACGATGGCTTCTATGTCTTTCCCTTGCCAAGGCCAAAACTCAATATGCTTGAATCCAGCATCGGAAGCTGCGTGAATGCGGTCAACAAATGGAAGTTGTCTCCACCACATCTCCACATTAACAGCGTAGTTTTCTGAAAATGGCTTTGATGGCCCAGGCGCCATAGAGGCAACAAACATGGCGCTAGCAAAAATAATACTGTTTGGTATAAGCATGCACTCAGTGTACACCGCAATGGAATAAAAGGGATGCTCGTTTTAGAGAAGCAAAGAATACCGCTTTTTTATAAACAGATCGCAGGTTTGGTTTGAACCACTAAATTTATATATAATTTCCAAAATGCTTACATATACAGTTAAAACCGTTCTTGCTCTCATTTTTATTGCACTTCCTGTGCATGCAGAGCAACCTTGCGATGTGTTAAATCGGGTTGTTGTGACCGGCGCGAGTGTTACCGCAGGGTACGGCGTTTCCACACCGCCAATTAAGGGCGATTTAGGTGCGTACACCATCAACATGAAACACATTATGGAAGGTGTGATTACATTAGATCATGAAGAAGTTGCATTTTATGGTGATTTGATGTTTTTTAATAATTCAAGAAAGAATGCAAAGGCGTACATCGAAAAAATAAAATTGTATAAGCCAACGCTTGTCGTCGGTGTTGACCTTTTGTTTTGGTTTGGGCACGGCACCCCTCCAAAAGATTGCGATGTGCCTGCATACCGAATGGAAAAACTAAATTATGCACTTCGTTTGCTTGATGAACTAAGCGTCCCGATGGTCATTGGGAATTTGCCAAATGTTCGTGATGCCATTGGAGGGTATTTATCAACAAGCCACGTTCCCACAGAGAAAACCTTGCAAAAACTGAACGAACGAATTGATGCATGGGCTGATGCGCATGAAAATGTCTCCATTATCGATGTGCATTGTCTATGGAATAAGGCGTTGCGAGACGAGGAAATAGTCTTGCAACACCATACTTGGCCCATTGGAAGTCGGAAGAAATTATTACAAGAAGACATGTTGCATACGACTCTTGAAGGAACGGTTGCGGCAAGCTTGCTTGTGATAGAGGCGCTCGGCATTGAGTGTTTAGAAACAAATCTCGAACGCATTAAGAAAAACGCAGCGGCATTCGCTCGATCAGAAGACAAAACCGAATTATAAAATAAAAAGTGTGCCTGTCACTTAAGAGGTTATGTAAGATTTCTTGATTCGATGTCGATGGGTTCAGTTGGAGGCAATTCTTTGCCACCCGTTGAATGCAATTCACTGAGTCGTTTCGCGCCCGGCTCAAGGCGACTTGTAAACGAACCAACCGCCTCGTTGTACGATTCCGTTGCTTGGTGCAAACGTGCACCAACCTTCGCTAGATGATCGCGAAAAATGGCAAGCCGGTCATACATTTCTTGCCCTACCTTTGCAATTTCCTCTGCATTCTTCGCCATCGAATCTTGCCGCCACCCAAATGCTGCCGCTTGCAAAAGGGCAACAAGTGTTGCAGGTGAAGTGAGCAATACTTTTTTAGATAGAGCTTTGTTGTGTAAATCAGGATTACGTTCAAGGGCTGCAACAAGTGCAGACTCCACGTTGACGAAAAGCACAACGAAGGATGGAGATTTTTCAAACTGTTCCCAGTACGCTTTACTCGCGAGTGCGTTCACATGAATTTCGAGTGCTTTTGCATGCTTGTCTAAATGTTCGCCAGATTTTTCTGGTTCTTCAATTGCATTGAGGTAATGTTCAAGAGGCAACTTTGAATCAACAACAAGCCGACCACCTCCGGGCATTTTTACAACCATGTCTGGCCTGTAGTTTTGTTCGCCTTCGGTCACAACCTGTTCTTCAAAATCGCACTTCTCCGTCAT
>CAWLAZ010000053.1:0-9432 GCA_963854955.1 Phycisphaerae bacterium
GGGCGAACCTTGTACGCCGGCGATTCTGGGTGCTTGTTGCGTGAACACAATTTGTTTGGTTGTCCCTGAAGCAAGTTGCGTTGCTTTTGCTGGAACTTACCAAGGTGATGAGACAACATGCGCTGATGCTGGTTGTGCATCGGTTGAAACCGCTGGTGCTTGTTGTGTTGCAGAAACATGTTCCTTTATGTCGGAGCAAGCATGCCTTGCACTTTCTGGTGCGTACCAAGGAGACAACAGTTCTTGCGAAGATGCACCCTGCTCGCCAGCGGCTACTGGCGCATGTTGCATTATAGATACTTGTTCCATTATTACAGAAGCATCGTGTCTCGCGCAGGCGGGCGATTATCAAGGCGACGATGTGGCTTGCAGTGACGAGTCATGTGCAGGCAACTCAGGCGCATGCTGTATTGATGGCGTGTGCTCGATGATGACACTTGTCAACTGCGTAATTGCGGGTGGGGAACATGCGGGCATGGCTGTTCGTTGTGAGGACATTGTTTGTGAATTAAAGTCAGGTGCATGTTGTATTGTAAACTCATGTGTTTTTGTACAAAATTCACTTTGCGTTTCTCTTGAAGGAACATACTTTGGCGACGAGGTGCTTTGTGAAGATGCTTTGTGCATTCTTGACGGAGCCGGATCGTGTTGTTTAAGCGAGTTAACCTGTATTGAATCTACGACAGAAATAACATGTATTGAAACAGGTGGGGTGTACAACGGTGACGGGACCATTTGTATCGATATTGCTTGCGTTTGCCAAACGCCAAATCCTGAAACACCGTTAGCTGCTTCCGATATGTGCCTTGGGCAAACTATTACACTAACTGCTGCGAACGAATCGCACTTTTTGTATGACTGGCAAGTACGTGACCCAGGCGATTTAACTTGGGATACGTTGCTTGGCGGAGAATCAACGGTACAAAAAGTATTGAACAAAGAAGGTCTTTGGATATTCCAATGTCGGCAACGTGCGTATGGTTGTGCGTGGTCACAATGGAATGCTGTCGTAGCACAGGTGATAGTGACAGATTGCGCCCCAACGGGTGCATGCTGTATTGATGGATTGTGCACGCAATCAACAATTGCCGATTGCGAAGGTGCGTACCTTGGTGACTGGACAACGTGCGATACAGGCGGCTGCCAGCCAAGCGAAGAAGGCGCAACTGGCGCGTGTTGCGTTGGCGATGTATGTGCGATAGTTTCAGTGTTGGATTGTGCAGGAATCTATTTTGGAGATTCTTCAACATGTATAAGTGTAAGTTGTGTTGAAGGCGTAGTTGGGTCTTGTTGTCTAGGTGGCTCATGTTTCCGAATCACGCTTGACGATTGTTTGGCACAAGCGGGAGTGTATCGAGGCGACGATTCAGTTTGTTGGCATAACCCATGCGACGTGGTCCTACTTGGCGCTTGCTGTCTTGGAACTGACTGCCAAGAAACAACGCTTGAAAATTGTTTCGGGCAATGGCATGAAGGTGTCGAATGCGAAGCAGACACATGCGAAGCCGACGAACTCGTGATAGGTCCATTTCAATGGAAGATAGCCGATGGAGGCAACGATCACTGGTACGCTATTATTGTTCCATCGCAAGAAATATGCTGGGACGTTGCAAACACACGTGCGATTTCAGACGGTGGTTACCTTCTTTCTCTTACTACAGAAGAAGAACGCGGCTGGTGGTTGTCCGCGTTTAATGGATCTGGGCAAGAACCGTTTATAGGTTTAAACCAACAACAGGGAGCAGAAGAACCAGCGGGCGGATGGGAATGGACGACCGGCGAGGGCGTGACGCTCGATGGTTGGCTGTTTGGCGCGCCATCAGATACAGAAGGAAATCGCGATGTTGCGCAGTTATTGGCAAGTGGTTATTGGAATGATGACGAACATTGCCAAGCATCTTCCTACGCAGTTGAATTTGGTCAATGGTTTAACGTGTGTGCAACGTGTGAGTATGTCACAATTCAAGAAGCGGTTAATGATGCATCAGATGTTGAAACAATTTACGTTGGCGCAGGTACATACAGAACAGTCGACGGTGTTTCACTTGTTGACTTACTAGGAAAAGACATTTCATTAATTGGCGCTGGCTCAGACGTGACAGTCCTTGATGGCGAGTTAGCCGTTTCTGGTTTGCGATTTGAATACGGTACTGGCGGCACCTCTCGTCTTGAAGGTTTCACGATTCAATATTGCGTTGGCGGAAATGGCGCGGGCATTGTTGTTGATGGCGGCGCATTTGAACTTGTTGATTGTGTACTTGAAAACAACAGAGCGCTAGATGTTGGCGCAAGTGGCGGCGCGTTGCACGCTTTAAACGGCGCAAACGTGTTGGTAGAAAATTGCGATTTTCGTTCGAATGTGGCAGATCAGTTTGGCGGCGGTATATATGCCGAAAACTCAGAAACATCTTTGCATATGTCTGATTGCATGTTTGCATTGCATTCTGCGAGTTCTGGCGGAGGAATGTACGTAACAGACAGCGCGATATGTATTGTGCAAGACACAGAGTTTAGTGACAATACAGTTTCATTTGATGGCGGTGGTGCAAGCGTCAATGATGACGGGTCTTCATTTCTATTCTGCTGTTTCAAAGACAACATCGCGGGTAGTTTCGGTGGCGGCTTGGATAATCATTCAGGCGCAGACACGGAAGTAGAAAACTGTTTGTTTGCGGATAACAAAGCATCGTTCGGTGGTGGTGGAATGCACAACCTCAATAGTAATCCAGTGGTGACAAATTGCACATTTGCAAAAAACATTTCGTACGAAGAAAACGGCGGCGCCATGCATAATGACGGAACAAGTTTTCCGACAATTGATGGGTCGTTGTTTTGTGGTAATATTGGAAATTCGGTGGATACCTCGACGCTCGAAGGCCATATTTTCCCAACTGCGGCGGATACTGACTACGAGTTTGTTGGTGGCAATGAATTCCATGCACTCTGTTCAACATGTCAGGGCGACGTGAATGGCGACGGCGTACTCGACCTTACTGACTTGGTTGCTATCGCCATAATGATGACATGGGGCGAGTGCGACGGTTGTCTTGAAGATGTAGATGGAAACGGCGTTGTTGACCCTGACGATATTATTGCGTTTGTTGAAATGCTTTCAGCGCGCCTTGATTTTCCATGCGCAATTGAATGCCCGTACCGTTAATCGTTAACAAATCGCTTGATAACAAGTGTGTTGTTTTGGCCGCCGAAGCCGAATGAATTACTGACGCAACAATCAACCTTTGCTTCACGCGCAACATTGGGCACATAATCTAAATCAAGCTCTGGATCTGGGTTGTCTAGATTGATTGTTGGCACGAGCATGCCTGTTTGAATGGACATGACGCATGTGATAAGTTCAACGGAACCCGCTGCTGCGATAAGGTGTCCCATCATTGATTTTATAGAACTCACCGGGACATCAGGCGCGTTGTCACCAAAGACAAGTTTGATGGCTTTTGTTTCGATGGAATCGTTTTCTTGTGTGGATGTGCCGTGTGCAGAGATGTAATGCACTGGTGGCTTGCCGTTTTCGCGTGAAGTCGGGTCAATGTTTGCTTGTGCTAAAGCATTTCGAATGGCTGCGGCAGGGCCTCGACCTTCTGGGTGCAAGTCGGTGATGCGATAGGCATCTGCGCTTGAACCAAAACCAACTATTTCTGCAAGCGGCGTTGCGCCTCGTGCGAGTGCATGGTCAAGAGTTTCAAGCACAAGCATGCCCGAACCTTCGCCCATGACAAAGCCGGCTCTATCTTTTGAAAACGGCTTGGATGCTTTTTTAGGGTCGCCTTCAAATGTGGACAGCGCAGTTAATCGATTAAAGCCGGTAATACCAAGCGCGTGCAGCATGGTGTGCGTGCCACCACTAATCATGACATCAGCGTCGCCACTGCGCAGCACACTGACGGCTTCACCAATGGCTTGGGTGCTTGCTGCGCATGCAGTTAAGCAATTAAATGCGGGTCCTTGGAAACCATATTCTTTTGCAACATGCCACAGGGGCATGTTTGGTTCTTGTTCAACTTCGCCCCATTCATTAAGTTGCTTGGTTGCAAATTTTGCCCAAGCGACGGCGTCAATTTTTCCATCTTCAACATCCCATGCATGCGTGTCAATCATAGAGTGCGCTGAAAAATCTAAAACACCTTCGCCAGCGCCAAGGTAAATGCCCGCGCGATCGAGGTTAAGTTCTTTGTAATGTCCAAGACCGGATTGATCCCATGCTTGTCGTGCTGCGCCAAGTGCGAATTGTGAATTCATAGCGGGGTCGTTATGTACAGAAGTATCTTTAACGTAGTTTTTCCAATCAAAGTCTCGTACTTGTCCCGCAAATTTTGTGGGGAAACTTGAAGCGTCAAAACGGTCGATTGGTGCAATGGCGGATTCACTGTTGCACATTCGTTTCCAAACAGTGTCAAGGTTGTTTCCAAGTGGGGTGATCCACCCCATACCAGTTATGACAACTCGTTTCATGCTTTTATCCTTCCAAGAATAATTGCAACACATTGACCGCCTTCGCTTGGCGTTAGCACAAGCACTTTATGAACCGGCATTTTTTTTGCTTCGCATTTCGCCGCATCGATGCCAACGGTGGAATCACTTCCGAGTCTTGCAGGAACAGTTTGTTCTTTGATTACTTTTGCAGCAACACTAAGGGTGATTGCGCCGTTGCCAGCCATGCAGTTCCCTGTGTATGGAATGGTTGTCACAGTTGGAATGGAGCAAAGCCCTTCACCAAAAATAGTTCTCAACGCTGCCCGTTCAGCGTTGTCTACTTGTTTAATTCCAGAACCAAGAGGCACAATGACATCTATATCGCTTGCGGTGCATTTTGCTTCTGTCATAGCTTTTCGTATTGCAGATGCCATTGCCTTGGGGTCAGCTTCAAGGGGCGAGTCGGTCAACGATTGTTTGCAACCTATGCCATCAATCGTGCACCACGGTGCACCGTCTCGGTTGTCGCTGGACGATTTTGATTCGATAATTAAAATGCCGCCACCTTCGCCAACTAAAGTACCGGATGCATCTTCCGAAAACGGCTTTACAATCGCTGCGTTATCGCCCATGCCATCCGTTTCAGCTAACCGCCCCGTGCAATGTTGCCGGTAAAGCGCAAGGGGGTTTACTCGATCTTCGGCACCACCAGAAAGACATGCATCGGCATCGCCTCGATGGATAACTCGGCGAGATTCAGCAACGGACAACCCGCTTGAAGCTTCGCAGCAAGTAATAGTATTAGAAGGTCCTTGGCAGTTATGCACGATAGTGACATGGCACGAAAGCATGTTTGGTAAATACTTTAAGAGCCAAAGGGGCGTGAGGTTTTGCATGCCTTCGCTACCCCAATGCGCGAGGTCAAATGTGCCGTCTTCTTTTTTACTTGTGACAAGCGCAGCGCTTAACTCATTGAGTTCAGCTGAAATTAGACCAGCGCCAATATGGCAACCAACTCTTGTTGGAGCAATAGTCGGCGTTTCATCATTAGTGCCAGCGGTGATTAGCCCAGCGCTCGCAACAGCATCCATGGACGCGCCAACGGCGAGTTCTGTGTCTCTGCACATAACCTTTGTTGCTTTTCGGTGGCTTTTAGGGACTATTTTTTTAACTTCAAATGCGTCTTCAGCGAGTTCTCCGGCGACTTGGCTCGCAAAACCGCTTGGGTTAAATCGCTTTATGCGTTGCAGACCGGTTCGACCTTCAAGCATGGCTTCCCAGAGAGGGTTGATGCCGACGCCAAAGCAAGTAATGACGCCGACCCCTGAAATAACAATTTTTTCTTGTTGCTCTGGCATTGATGCGAATTGTACCGTTAATCCGACCCAGCTTCCTTTGCGGTGTTTCTGTGGGTCAGACCCCAAGGGGGCTGACCCTAGTGGTCTGACCACAAAGAGAAAAACTTCATGAGGAGGTGGTTCCTGTAGAATAGGCAAGTTTGCATTAAGAACCCTATGTTTAAACTCCAAAGTAATCCTCATATTCGTCTTCGTTACGACATCCTCTCAGGGATGACGGTTGCCCTTGCGCTTGTTCCAGAAGCAGTGGCATTCGCCTTTGTTGCTGGCGTGGACCCCATTGTCGGCTTACACGCTGCATTCATAATTGGCATCATCACAGCAATATTCGGCGGAAGGCCCGGCATGATTTCTGGCGCAACGGGCGCAATCGCGGTGGTGCTTGTTGCGCTTGTTGCAACACACGGCATTGAATATATGTTCGCAGCGATTGTGTTGATGGGTGCTATACAAGTTCTTGCTGGCGTGTTGCATCTTGGTAAATTTATTCGCATGGTGCCGCACCCTGTGATGCTTGGTTTTGTCAACGGTCTTGCTATCGTGATTTTTCTTGCACAACTCGGTCAGTTTAAAACAGCCGATGCAGACGGTGTTATGCAGTGGATGCAAGGTGCACAGTTGTACACCATGTTCGCACTCATTGCGGCAACGATGGCGGTTATCTTTTTCTTACCGAAACTAACAAAAGCAATTCCAGCGTCACTTGCGGCAATCATTGGCATCACGGTTGTTGCGATGATGTTTGGTTTAAACGCGCCTACGATTGTGGACTTTCTTCGATCGATGACCGGTGACAGCGAAGCAACGCTGCACGGTGGGTTCCCTGTGTTTTCAATTCCAATGGTTCCCTTTACGTTTGAAACGTTGCGTATCGTGCTTCCTTATGCAGTTATTCTTGCAGCGGTCGGTCTTATCGAATCTCTGTTAACGCTAACACTTGTGGATGAACTTACAGACACGCGGGGCAGGGGAAACAAAGAATGTGTGGCGCAGGGCGCTGCAAACGTAACGTGCGGTTTCTTTGGTGGCATGGGTGGCTGCGCGATGATTGGGCAATCAATGATTAACATAAACTCAGGTGGTCGAGGTCGGACATCAGGTGTGACCGCCGCGCTTGTGTTGCTCGCGTTTGTTTTGTTTGCTTCAGGCCTCATCGAAATGGTGCCAGTGGCGGCACTAGTTGGAGTCATGTTTATGGTGGTGCTCGGTACGTTTGAATGGTCTAGTTTCCGCGTGTTGCACAAAGTTCCAATTTCAGATGCGTTTGTCATTGTCTTGGTTTCTGCTGTGACGGTGTTTACGGATCTTGCGATGGCGGTTTTTGTTGGCGTCATTGTTTCCGCCCTTGTTTTCGCATGGAAGCACGCGCAGGTAATACATGCCGCAACTGAGATGGACAAAAAGGGGTCAAAAATTTATACATTGCATGGGCCGCTTTTCTTTGGGTCTATAAAAAGTTTCTTAGATTTATTCGATCCTAAAAATGATCCCAATGATGTCGTGATTGAATTTCAGCATACTCGAGTTTCTGATCACTCGGCAATTGAGGCTATCGATACGCTCGCAGAACGCTACGACCGGCTGGGTAAAAAACTTCATTTGCGACACTTAAGTGCAGACTGCCAACAATTGCTGCGCAAGGCTGGCAGCATGGTTGAAGTCAACGTTATCGAAGATCCGCACTACCATGTTGCAGATGACGCTCTCGCATAATAGACCGCAATGGGTCTGATCCAACTCTGGGCACCACCAATTGTCTTTGCGTGACACATGAGTTCTCGATGTTCGGGCGCCTTGTACTAAATAAACCCGACCCTATTGTTTAGAGTTTAGGATTAATCTAATTTTTGACCAATGAGCATGGCGAGTTCGATCGATTGTTCGTAATTCAACCTTGGATCAACAAGTGTTTCGTAGGCATCCCCTAGGCCCGACTCATCTAAACCGCGCGCGCCACCCGTGCACTCGGTGACATTTTGGCCACAAACTTCTACATGCACTCCGCCAAGGTTGGAATCCATCGCCTTGTGAATGTCAATGGATTGTTCAAGTTCGGAAAGAATGGAATCGAAGTTTCGCGTTTTATATCCGTTCTCAGTTTTCTTCGTGTTGCCGTGCATTGGGTCGCTGATAAACAACACTTGTTTCCCCGTAGATTTGACTGCGTCGATAAGTTTGGGTAATTCATCTGCAATTTTATCCGCACCGTACCTATGAATTAATGTAAGTCGCCCCGGCTCGTTGTTCGGATGCAATGCATCAAGCAGTTCTTCGATAGCAACATCTTGGGTGCTGATTTTGACACCGATTGGATTTGCAATGCCTTTAAAGAATTCAATATGCCCACCGTCAAGAGCAGTTGTCCGTGCGCCAATCCATGGGAAGTGGCAAGACAAGTTGTACCAACCATCGCGTCTTGGAACTTGGCGAGTTTGCGCTTGTTCGTAATGCAAGTGCAAGCCTTCGTGGCTTGTAAAGAATTCAACGCGGTTGATTTCACCAACGGCTTCACCTGCAAGTGTTTCCATGAAGCGCAAACTTTCAGCGATCGATGCAACAATGGCTTGGTATTCACTTGCTTTTGGGGAGTGTTCAACAAAGCTAAGGTCCCAATATTCGGGATGATGCAAATCGGCAAAACCACCATCAATAAGTGCACGCACAAAATTAATGGTCATCGCGCTTCGTTCAAACCCGCGAAGTAATCGGTTTGGGTTTGGTGTTCGTGCTATTTCTGAAAACTCGATGTCGTTAACTAAGTCGCCCCTGTAACTTGGCCACGCCACGCCGTCGATCGTTTCCATGTCGCTTGACCGTGGTTTTGCGTATTGTCCTGCAAGCCGACCCACGCGAATGACTCGGCGCTTGGTGGAATGCACCAAGACGAGTGACATTTGAAGAAGGACTTTTAGTTGGCCGGTAATTCTTTCGGGCGTGCAATCAGCGAAGCGTTCAGCGCAATCGCCCGCTTGCAGTAAAAAACGTTTGCCATTTGCGGCATCGGCTAATTGTGATTTTAGGTTTTCGATTTCCGACGATGACACAAGCGGTGGAAGTTGGGCAAGGGCTTGGACAGTGGAATCAAGAGATGCAGAATCAGCATAATTGGGCTGTTGCGCAGTGTTTTTTGCTTGCCAAGTTGTTGGATTCCAGTGTGCCATGTTCAGTAATGCGGGCGAGAGGACTCGAACCTCCACGGGTGTTACCCCACCAGAACCTAAATCTGGCGCGTCTGCCAATTTCGCCACGCCCGCTGGGTGGTGCAGAGCGGATATGATACATGGGGACACACTTTCCCAAAGACATTTTTATGACGAATTTTGCAACAACTTCAATAATGCCGTTACTCGCCCGAATTGTCATAGGCGTCGCTATGTTGACGTCTGGCTGGGTTAATTGCTTTGGACAGATAGAAATTAGGCCCGCAATTGCACAGGGGCTTCGAGAAATGGAAATCGAAGTGCACGCTCCGGCTCTTATTGAAGCAAGCGCTACTGCAGATGCCGATGCTACTGCCGATGCCGATGCTACTGCTGATGCCGATGCTACTGCGGCTGCGCCGACAAACCCATCCACAGATGCAAGCGTTGAGCATACCCCAACTTCAACAAATGAAACCACTCGCGGGGTTAATCGGATTGTT
>CAWLAZ010000054.1:0-9145 GCA_963854955.1 Phycisphaerae bacterium
AACCCAGGGAATGAATTTACTATTCCACTGTCATTTACATCACTTGACGACAACGTGACGATTTCAATTGCATGGCCAGAAAGTGAAAAGATGGTTTCTGCTGGAGAACAGGTTTCTGTTTTTGGTGGATTGTTAACGATTCCAATTACTGTGACCGCAAACGAAAACGCCAGTGGAATCGTCGGTATCATGGCCCGTTGGCAAACATGCAACGAACAAACATGTTTAGCCGCGGAAGATGTTCGCGTGCCATGCGCAATTATTGTGGAGTAACTCTGTTGGAACAAGTATTTAAAGTCGCTTTAATTTCAACTGGCGGCACAATCGAAAAAACCTACGATGCCCACGAAGGCATCCTTGCTAACGGCACATCAGTTCTTGAAATGATGCTTGGGTCTCTGCAACTTGATGGCATCGATATTTCACACATCCATCTTATGGACAAAGATAGCATTGATATGACAGACGAAGACCATGCTTTGATTGCCCAAACAGTGGCAGAATGTGCTTCGTCGTACGACGGCATAGTGGTCGTTCATGGCACAGATACGTTAGCTATTACTGGAGAACGTATTGTAGATGTCTGCAAAGCGCTATCAATACCATGTGTTATCACAGGAGCAATGCGTCCATGGATTATGCGGAATACAGATGCAATGCAGAACCTCGTGGAATCATTTTCTGTTGTAAAATTACTTGAAGCAGGGGTGTATGTTGCGATGCATAATCGCGTGTTGGAATTCCCGGGTGTTGTGAAAGATAACAAAAACTTACGGTTCATTAAGAAAGAAAGTTAGTACTCAAAATGTCAAACAAATATTTAGCTGCCCCTGTCGCTTCGAAAAAAATGCCAACCGGGATTCCCTATATTATTGGAAACGAAGCCGCAGAACGGTTTAGTTTCTATGGGATGAAAGGCATCCTGGTCATTTTCATGACGCAGTATTTATTTATGTTGCCCGGCTCTGGTTCGGAAGCAATGTCAAATCCAGCTGCGATGGAAAATTACCATCTGTTTACAACGGCTGTATATTTTTTCCCAATCATGGGCGCGTTGATTGCGGATATTTTTCTTGGAAAATATTTGACAATTATGCTTCTAAGTGTCGTGTACTGTGCGGGGCATGGCGTACTTGCCATGATGGGTTCGACTGCTTGGGTAGACATGTCTCCAGGCATTGTGCTCGCGCTTGGACTTGTTTTGATATCTGTTGGTTCAGGCGGCATAAAGCCGTGTGTATCTGCGCATGTTGGTGATCAATTTGGCGCCAAAAATTCCCATTTGCTTGAAAAAGTGTTTGGGTGGTTTTACTTCTCGATTAACACAGGAGCATTTTTGTCTACGATGCTTACGCCATGGTTGCTCGAATGGTACGGCCCCCATTTGGCGTTTGGTGTGCCTGGAGTATTGATGGCCTTAGCTACAGTTGCGTTTTGGATGGGTCGTAAAAAGTTTATCCACATACCAGCGGGTGGCATGGATTGGTTTAAAGAGACGTTTTCGGGTGTTGGCTTGAAAGCAATTCTAAAGCTTTCAATCATCTTTATATTCATCGCTGTTTTCTGGGCGTTGTTTGATCAAACGGGGTCTTCATGGGTGTTGCAAGCGGAAGATTTGAATCGAAATTGGCTTGGGATGCATTGGCTTTCTTCGCAAATTCAGGCAGTGAATCCAATAATGATTTTGGTCTATATTCCTGTGTTTCAGTTTGTGGTGTACCCACTTATCAATAAGGTATTTAAGCTAACGCCTATCCGAAAAATTTCGATGGGGTTGTTCGTGATGGTTGCCGGTTTTGCAATGGTCGGCGTGGTGCAGAGTTGGGTGGATGCTGGCCAGCGTCCTTCTATTGGGTGGCAAGTGCTTGCGTATGCAATCTTGACAGCTTCTGAAGTTATGGTTTCTATCACTGGTTTGGAGTTTGCGTATACACAAGCGCCAAAGCGTATGAAGTCCATGATTATGGCACTCTTTTTGATGAGTGTTTCGCTTGGTAATTTGTTTACTGCTGGCGTGAATCACTTTATTGTTGTTCCCGATGGAATTAGTGATGCGAAGTCACTCGTTTCGAAGTGGGGCGTAGAAGAAGCAGATGAAGTTGTGACTGAGGCAACTCAAAGTAAACGTGCTCGCGAAGCAGAAGAAAAAGGAATTAAGTACCATCGCACGGACAATGGTTTTGAGTTAGTGCTAGAAGGGTGGGACAAATCAATCAGCGAGGATGATATCCGAGTGGGTTATGGGTCAGACCTTTCAAGGGAATCGCTCGTGACATCAGAAGTGGCAGTGATGGAAGAAGCAATCGCGAACATCGGTCAATTCTGGGATACAAAAGATCGGCTTCCATTTGCAGACGAGGGCGCAAATGCCATTCGTAATTTACAAGATCCTTGGGGCAAACCACTTCATTACACACTGGTGAACCGACGCAACTTTGAAATCACAAGCGAAGGGCCTGATCAAATGTTTATGACAACGAACGATGTGCGTGCCCAAGTGAGTGTAGAGTCGCATAGTGTCATCCAACAGGAGGAAATGGTTGCAGAGAATACAGGGCCCACAAAAGCTTCAAGTTTACACCCAAAGTATCCGTGGATTGTTGTGCGTAAAGCAGAGATTGATCTTGAAAAAGCAATTGAAGCTGGAAACACGTCTGCGACCTTGGAGCAATTTTTACCCGACGCAGAACAATCAGCCAAAAAGGATATAGTGAAACAAAACCACAATTTTGCCATTACTTGGCAAATTGGTGGCGCAACAACCCTTGCTGGTGCGGCATATTTTGAGTTCTTTACCTGGTTGATGCTCGGAACCGCAATAATCTTCGTCGTAGTTGGGTACTTCTATGTCCCCAAGACATACATCCAAGACGACGGTGCGGCCTCTTCTACCAATAACTAACGAATTTTTAGTATCCAGATACCGCCCCCTCAATCACTTTTTGTTTTTCAACGTGACAGTCACTTTGGAAAATGTAAAGAATGTAAAGGTGGATTGTGTTTAGGTGAGAAAATGTTGGTGTAAAGGGTGAGCCGCTTAGGGGGTATAACGCATCATGGGAATCATGGGAATCCAAAAAAGTGGGGTACTGGTTGAGGTTATTGGCTGAGGTTGATGGCGCGGATTTGAAGGCGGTTTCCATCAGGAATGAGCAGCAGGTGCGTCCATTTCGGAGAAGTGGTGGCAAACGGAATGGCAAGACGATTTCGGATGTGGATGCCATCTTCAATGCGCACGTTTTGTCGCATAACTCTATTCGCCGTTGAAACAATCCAAGTTCCATCGGAGACTGGAGCAGCAGCGACACTTCCCTGCACGAGGGCAACAGTTTCAATCGACTTGTTTGGTTGCCAAATCACCATTCGTTTACGAACCGGATGGTAGAACGCATGGGAATCATCCGCAGGTGAGTAAAGGTTTGTGGTTGCAATCTGCCAAACAATGGCACGCGTAGCCCCTGATTGCAATATTGGAAGTGCAATAGAAGTAAGCATAGGATTTGAAGCACGAAGATCAAATTCAACAAGCGCTAAACGCCCGTCGGTCATTTGATACGCACGAAGTCGGTCTCGTCCTACAAACAAGGGCAGCAGCCAATCGCTTTTACCATCGTCTAGCACGCGTTGGCCGCGTTGGGTTTTAACAACCAGATGAAATCGATTATCGTCTTGCGTCCGTCTTGACCACGCAATGTCTCCGTTTGCATTTGTGGAAGGAAAGCAGTTTATCGCATCGTCCGAAACAATCCATCGCAACACGCCAGTTGTCCAATCAAGCCGTCCAATCCACCGTCCTTCAGTGCCGTTTGGTGAAGTGACCAAAGCAAAATGGTCGTTTGCATTTCGCCCAAGAAGAAATCCTTCGCGTTTGATTGTTAGAGGTGCTATCCGCCTACCGCGTATGGGATCCAATGCATGTAATTCAATAGTTGTTGTATTTATTGGCTTATTTACATCGCCACAAAGTTCTGCTAATGAAGGTGTTTTGCCAAGTTGCACAATGGCGTGCAATCCATTGGGCGAGATAACTGGGAGTGTGACACGGTCCCAAGGTAATTCGCCTGCTGGCCAATCGATTTCGGTGGAAGATGAAATTGTGGATTCTGCTGCGGGCCTTATGATTGCATTAAGCGTTTGCATCGCCTCGCGTTTTATCTGGATGCTCGCAGCTGGTTTCGCCGCCTTAGGCGTCCCGCCACAACTGCAAAGCACAAGCGTACTTAAAAGTGCAAGCGTTTTACTTGAGTTCAGTTGCATCAAAGGTGGACTGGATTTCATCTCTGTCTGGCGTTGAGTCAGCGGCAGGATTCCGTAGTCTTTCGGTAAGAAAATCATTTTTATTGGATTCTATGCGTTTGATTTGTTGATCGACCGGCAAGGAAATTTCTTGTAATCGTTCAAGGTAATCAAGGTTGTAATTAAAGTCATTCGCTTCTGGTGTCTCAACGATTGTTGGCGTAACAAAAATGAGGAGTTCTTCTCGAACCGTCGTGTTATCGACGGATGTAAAGAGCGCACCTAAAAATGGGATATCGCCAAGGAGCGGGAATTTACGTTTGGTTTTTAGTTCTCTTTCCTTGAGAATTCCGCCGATTAAAACCGTTTGTCCGTCTCGTAGTTGCACTTGACTTCGAACTTGTCGTCGTGAGAATACAGGGTTTTCGCCAACGCCTGTGCCGTTAAGGTCGGAAAGTTCAACGTTGATGGTTAGGTCGACACCGCCGTACGCAGTAATGCGTGGTCGAACGTTGAGCAATACGCCAACGTCGCGGTATTCAAAACCGCCTTCAACAAGACCACTGCTGGTTGTATTGCTTGTAGTTCGGACAGGTACTTCTTGACCATTGAAGAAGATAGATTCTTTGTTGTCTGCTGTGAACGTTCTTGGTTGTTGAATGACGCGAACATTGGTGAGTTTGTTCAAGGCATCAAGTGCGACGCCAACATTATTACCAGCACCGAGTGTAAAGACAGCGCCACCACCTGTAAAAATACCGCCCAAGATGCTGTCAATTGAACCGCCTACGTCACCGTTAACTCCAACAGAGTTTTCGCCGTCACCATTGATGCCAGAACCCCAGCGAAGCCCCAGCGCTAGGTCATCTGTCAGTGTTACAGAAGCGATGGTCGCAGAAATCATGACTTGTCTTGTTGGCCTGTCAAACTTGTTAATGACATCGAGAACATGTTGCATGTACTCCGGTGGTGCTACGATTGCGAGCGCGTTTTGACGGACGATTGGAACAACGCGAACTTTTGCAATCAAGGATGATTCAGGTGATTGGTCATCTGAATTTGCTCCACCTTGTTGCCATGGGAAGCCCATTTGGCCACCGGCTTCATTGTCGGTTGCTGCCGCAGAATCACTAAAACCTTCGCCAGAAAGACCCTCGTCAGGTCGTTGAATAGTTGCCGATACGCCTGGTGCGGCGAGCAATGCATTGATCTCTTCTGAGAGCGCCACAGCATCTGCGTGTTTCAGTTCGATAATACGAGGCAGGCCAACATCGCTTGGTGTATCGAGTGACTCGATTATGAAATCAAGAAACGCGAAGCTTTCTTCGGTCTTTGATAGCACTAACAACGCATTTTTATCTGGGTATGCTTCAAAGCGATACACACCACTTATGGCCTCGGTGACATCAGCACGACCGGCTTGACCGCCCCTAGCGCCGCCACTGCTTGAAGAACCATCGCCTAATATTTCTTGAAGCAAGTTGCGAATTTTTATCGGGTCGCTGTACTGCAAAAGATACATTTTGCTTGTTTCAATCGGGCGTGGTAAATCCCATTCTTCGATAATGAGTTCTTCGATGTCTTCCATGACATCGGGTTCTGCTTGCACCGTGACTGAGTTTTGTTGCATGTTTACCGTAAGTCGTAACTCGACTTTTTCGGAGCTCGTGGTTGTTGCTGTTGTTCGGGGTCGCTGATTACGATTTGTTTGTGCCCCGCCCGATGATGAACTACCCGACTCTTCGAATAGGTCCAAAATATTAGTTGATATTTCAGAAGCATCGGCATACTTCAGACGGAATGTTTTTACTTCGCCGCTTCGCCATATTCTATCGAGTTGGTCAATAAGAACTTGGATTCGCTGGCAAAGGCCAACATCACCTAGAAGTACGATTTGATTTGAAACAGGATAGACTGTTAAAGAACCATAGTCGGGGAACAGTTCATTGATTCGGTCGCCTATGACTGCCGCTTCAGTTCGTTCGATGCCAAACACTTTAATGACTAACGTGCCACGGTCTTGTCGATTCATCACGTTGTCGTCCACGCCCAACACGGGAATGTCGCCAATGTTGCCGAGCATGGAATCAAGTGGGCCAATGATAATCATGTCATCGCGTTCAATGACGCCGACTTGGTTCAAACGGAATGCTTGAAAAAGAAGGTCAAGGGCAACAGCACGGTCTACGGGTTCATTGTTGCGAAGTGTAATTTTTTTTGCACGGAGCGAAGTGATGCTGATAGGAACAATAACTTTGCCTGTAGTTTGTGCAATGAAACCAAGCGTGTCCTCTATGGCAACGTCGTTGAATGCAAGGACGACAAGTCCAGAAGGGACTTCTACTTTAAGTGGCCATCGAATCATTTTTGCCGCATCAGGCCCGGTGATGATTTGAACTTCTTCGTTTATTGCTTCGGGCGTTTCAACGTCGACCTCTTCGACGATGTTTTTCTCGATGATGAACTCTTCAACAGGATCGACTTCGATGACTTCTGGAATAACAATGGTTGGTGCCGGTTCTGGAACGGGGCGGTCTTGCGCAAAGGCGATGCTTGTAAGGGCTGTTGCTACGAGGAGTTTTATTTGTATCACGTTGACTTTGCTCACTTTTGGATTCCTTCTCTCGGCTTTATTTAGAAGACAACAAATGGTCTACTGTTAGAAAGAGAATAACGTTACGTTAGGGGGAATATTACTTGTATTTTCAGTTGTGTGGGAAGATTACCTATCGGACTTTCATCGGCAAAATGTGGCTCCTCGTAACAGTAAAGCCAGATAGTCCACCCTCTCTAGGCAAAAAAATACTGAATAGAGCCCAGGCGCCTTAGTTACCCTTCGACTTCCTTAAGAAAGTCATCAGGTCCGTGCGGTGGGGCCTCTTCGGCGAAGAAATCTTCCTTCGATTCAAACAGCGGAATTGGGTAGACACCCCCGCGGTGTTCCACAGTTACAACTGACGGGGCTTTGGTGCTGATGACTTTGACACCTTGGGTTTCTTCTCCGACTTTAATCCTCAAAACAGCATCTAAGCCACTTCCAGGGCTTCTAAACCACGCTTCATTACCAATAATGGCGATAAGGGTTGGTCCCATATAGCGAGAAGGCGGGGGTGGCGGACCCGTATCAACGATTTGATCTGGTACATCAGGCGGGTCGTCTCGACGAACCGGTGGCGGAGTTGGCGGGGTATATCTGGCAATGCTTATTGCTTTGAAGAACGGCGAACGGCCGTTGAATCGGTCTATATCTTTTTGCAAGTTTGCTTCGTATTGGTCCAAGAGTAAATCAGAAGCGCTAGAGGATATGGTGCTGCTTGATTGTCCAAGAAGGGGTGATAGTACGGAAGATATGCCTAAGAAGCAAAGCACGAGAATCACAAGAATCGAAAGGGCACTCCAGCCGACGGGGCCTTTGAGTTTGTCTAGTTCCATTATCTTCGACCTTTCCTGCTTGAGCTTGCAATGACCCATGCCTCGACAGAAAGGTCAACTCGAATAAAACGGCCCTCTTTGCGAGAAAGTCGGATGTCTGAAACAGTATCAATTGCTGGACTGCTTTCAAGATCAGCGATGACTTTGAGAACATCTTCTTGTGTTGCTTCGAATCGAATGTCGCCAATAATTTGTTCGATTTGTTGGCCGGACTTCGCGATTCCTGTAAGTGAACCAGTCTTCATTCGGCTTGTCTTTGTTCGAGTGTATTCGTCGTTTTTTACACTGTGAGCTACAAGGATGGCATGCACAGCGTCGGTCATCTCTGCTGTTCCATTCGATTTAACGCGAGGGAGTGCGACATTGCCAAATGTTGAAATATTGTTCTTGTCAGAAGAAGTCAATACAAGAGGTCGGTTCACTTCTTGGATTTGCATTTCAATGGCAACTGCCTTGGCAGACCATTGCGCACCTATGTCTGCAATAGTGGCATCCCATACAAGAAAAGTCATTGTAAGCACGCTTGCCCAGAAAGCCCATTGCATTGCGCGTGACCACGTAGAAATTCGTTCGAGAAGTAGTTGGAATTGATTACTCATTCGAGGGCAACTCCTTCAGATGGTCCATTAAAAGGCGGAACTCTTTTTGTAATCGATCTTTTACTTCAGGATTAGAACGGCCAACGCGTTTTTTAGCTTCAGCAATATCTTTAACGGCAATCATGACTTCGTTTCGATTCATTAATTTAATTTGACCAGGCGTAATTGGGTCTGGAACGCGAAGTGTAGGACCAGCATCGCCACGATTTCCACTGCGGGAAGAGGCGCCTGAATTGCTCGAGCCACTCATGGGTCTTGGTCGAGCCGAATCTTGGCTGGGTTGGTTGTCGAGCGTTTCGAGTGGCCTTGTGTTTGCTGGTATTGCATCAGCGTTTGCGGTTCCCATCGGTGAAATAAGTTCATCTTGGCTTGCATTTGCAGGCGAATTGACGATTATGGTTTCATCTTCAGGTGCAATGCCTGCTTGTCGCATAGCGAGTGTCCATTTACCAAAATCTTGTTCTGTTGCGTACCGTGGTCTACGCATAGCAGAACTTACCGTAGCCCATAAATCAAATTCGCGATCGCCGTATGTGCCTGCAGGGTCATAGGCAAAGGTAATCTCTTTGAACATGCCTGTGTGTTGCAAATTCGTTTGCATCAATGCGATGAGTTCAGCGGCAGATTTTCCATCGTCGTTGATTGCTCGCCCACGAACGGAAATAGGTTGCCCGATATCAATTCGGATAGATTCTATCTCAATGCCAACGGGTATGTTGTTGGTAATGTCTGCAATGATTTTGGTCATTGGCCACGCAGTTTTTCCAAGTTCTTTGTATACGATTTGTTGTTTTCTTGATTCAACAAGCGCAGCGTACTGCGAACTAATTTCTGGGTTCATCATCTCAAGCAGAGAAACTCGAATACCAGAAAAGAGC
>CAWLAZ010000055.1:0-9119 GCA_963854955.1 Phycisphaerae bacterium
CGTCACCACCATTACCAAACATAGCAATGTAGTACACATATGCAGCGCCGCCAGCTTCGTGTTCACCAAGCTCGATGCCCATTGGGTCTGGACCTTCAAGGTCAGCGATAGCTTCTGTGATGTCCAAGCCTTTGCGGATGCCAGAAGCGAGATTGTCCGGTGCTGTACTGAAGTTACGGTCGTTGTGATCTGTTGCAAAGTTTGCTAGTGCAATCATGACTTGATGACTGTTACTTTTTGACTGAGTTGTTTTAGCTGAGTCGCGCGCTTTCTGAACGGCTGGCACCAAAATACCAACGAGAAGCGCAATGATAGAAATCACTACGAGCAATTCGACGATTGTAAAGCCCGCCATTGCATGTTTCGGATGCTGTTTGTTTTTCATACGAGTTTTCCTTTGTGTGTTTAACACATACGTTTCGGCCAGATGAGCGGGTTTAATGAAATCGCTAATCCTTCAATAAATGAGGGTAGAAAATAAAAGGGTCTACCGCTGTGTTCGCAGAGTGGAAGACATGAGGTCGAAATCTGCGGCATACCATGGACAACTTGACCATTCAACCAACTATATCATTGAGCAAAAGGTTGTGTATGCCAAGGGCAAAAGGGGTAAATAAAAGGTAAATTTACAATTATCACACCTAAACAAGTGAATTATGACTTTTTAGAGGAAGAATCAAGTCTCGAGCGCCCTAATTCTGTGATCTTTCGACCTTGCCTTGTCCTCGACAAATAGCCAGCTTGAAGCAAGTAGGGCTCCACAACATCTTGAAGTGTCCCCGCATCTTCTCCCATCGTGGCTGCGATTGCCTCTACTCCTGCTGGTCCGCCTTCGTAGACTGTGGCAAGCGTTTCTAAATAGGTTCTGTCAAGTGTGTCAAGTCCAGCGTCGTCGATGCCTTCAAGTTTGAGTGCCTCATCAACGACGGAAAGATTAAACTCGTTTTCTCGACGAACTTGTGAAAAATCACGCACGCGCCTTAGAAGTCTAAGTGCAATTCTCGGTGTGCCTCTGCTTCTCGACGCGATGCAATACAACGATGCATCATCAATCGGTTCCATTGCAAGTTTTGTGACTGCTTGCTTTAGGATAGAGGCGAGTTCATCTATCTCATAAAAACGTATGTTGTGCACGATGCCGAATCTACTACGAAGTGCACCGGTTAACAAACCCGCCCGTGTGGTTGCACCAATGAGCGTAAACGGTTGCAAGGCATAGGTGACCACACGTGCATGCATGCCTGAGTCAAGGGTGAAATCGATTTTGTAATCTTCCATTGCGGGGTATATATATTCTTCAACGGCCGCGGGCAATCGATGGATTTCATCGATGAAGAGAACGTCGCCTGGTTCCATCCGTGTTAACGTTCCGACAAGGTCGCTTCCCTTTGTGAGCGCAGGCCCAGAGGTAACCCACGCACGGGTGCCGAGTTCATTCGCAATGACATGCGCGAGTGTTGTTTTCCCAAGTCCCGGAGGTCCGTACAAAAGCACGTGCTCCATCGGGTCGTTTCGCTCTTTGGCGGCTTCAAGGGCAACGCTTAATCGTTCACGCAATTCTGCTTGCCCGAGGTATTGCGAGAGCGTCGTTGGTCTAATTGAATGCGAAGCACTTTCAGAGACTACATGCTCGGTGTCTGTAGTTTGTTGTTCTGGTGAAATGATTCGTTCGCGTGCCATCGTATATAGAAGCGTATCAGGAGCTAAGGGTCTTCGTGATTAACATTGCTCGATTGCTGTTCTCATTTGATTCCAGCGTTCGTCAATGGAACCAGTAAGCCCAATGGAAAATCGAACGAGTCCGGGAGAAATACCTGCTATCTTTTGCGCATCTTCGCTCATTTCACTGGAAGTAGAAGCACCAGGGCACGACATGAGCGTGTCAAAATACCCGAGACTTACCGCGATAAAACCAAAATGTTGTTCATTTTGGAGCAAGTTCATCAATTTGCTTGCACGTTCTGATGTTTTCATGTCTACGGTAAAGAGGCCGCCGTATCCAAACTCTTTGTTTTGCGCATAGGTGAAAAGTTCGTAATCGGGGTGAGATTCAAGCCCTGGATAGACGACATCTTGCCCAAATTCTTGCAGTTTTTTTGCCATGAACATAGCGCGGCTTGCATGTTCTTTCATTCTTGCCGCAAGGTGGGGGAGTCGAAGGGATAAACGGAAGGCAACTATCGGATCCATCGTTGGGCCAAGCAGCATGAGTGATCCAAGATGTAAATCCATAAGTTCTTCGATGAACGATTTGCTGCAACAGATAACGCCTGCAATTACATCCGAGGCGCCACTTAAAAATTTTGTCGCGCTGTGAATGACAACATCAGCACCCTGTTGAATTGGGCTGAAAATCATCGGTGTAAAAGTATTGTCGACAACAAATGTGGCGTCGTATTTTTTTGCAATTTTTGCAAGTGCTCGAATGTCTGCCGTTCGTAGTGTTGGATTGGAAAGCGTTTCGGTGTACAAAACTTTTGCACCACCTTGCATTGCTTTTTCAACTGCTTCCAAATCTTGGATATCAACAAAAGTAGTGTTGATATTGCAGTTCTTAGGAAGGTACTCTTTGAAGAGCACGTATGTGCCACCGTACAGAGTGTTGGATGAAACTACTTTGCCGCCGCCACCGCAAAGTTGTATGATGACTGCGGAGATTGCAGATAAACCACTCGACGTGCCATAGCCAGCTTCGGCGCCCTCCATTGCGGCGACCATTCTTCCAAGGACAAACACAGTGGGGTTAAAGTGCCTGCCGTAGAGAAAACAGCCACCATCATTTGGCCCAAGTTGTCCAGCGAAAATCTCTGGCATTAAGTCGGGTGTCATGACGGTGAACGTAGTGCTTGCCTCAATAGACATGTTCACCCCACCATGCTCCCCAAACTCGTGCCGTGCATTAGCCATCGATTGTTGTGGGTCAAATTTGTTGCTCATGGTTCCATGTTCTCTGTTTGCAGTGTTTTGTTGTATGAAAATGAAATTTTTCCATTGCCCGAAATCATATGTTCGAATTCTTTTACGGCTTCGCCACGCCAACCTTGTTGCAATGGTGAGTCAGCGAGTGGTTTTCCATCTCGCAGGGCCAAAAACCAGTCAGTAAAAACTGGTCTGTTCGTAACAAGCCCTGTTGAAAGTTTCTTTCCTACGCACCATGCGCCAAAGAGAGACCAGATGCCATCAAGTTCTTGGCGCGTTTCTGCTTCTTTTTCAATGGGTTGTGGTTTCCGCAATTCGTATGGTTCTAAAGAAGGCGCATCGAGTATTGCTTTTAATATTTTCGGACCAAAACTGTTTGCCATGTTTCGTGGAAAGCCACGCATCGAAGCGAGTTGTTCAACAGTTTCGACAGGTTTTTTTGCTAGCCCAATAATGCATTCATTTGGGATGATCGCTCGTGTAGGTAAATCTAGTTCGATGGCACATGTTTCGCGAAGTGCTGCAATTGCCTGTATTCGTTGGATTTCATTTTTGCGCGGTGGCTTGCTTTTACATATCCGCTTGACAACGTTGAACAAGTTGAACTCGTATGCTTCCATAGAAGTAAATTTAGAAAATTCATTTTCGGCCCATTCGGTTCTTCCGAGTTCTTCGAGTCTTTTTGAAAGGACTTCATGGATCGCGATGAGGTATCTCACATCGTCTGCAGCGTAAAAACGTTGTCGATTAGAAAGCGGTCTTGCATCCCATTGCGAAAAAGTAAAATGACCGCCAACATCGTGATGCAGAATGGATTCAATTAGTTTTGTCAGTGAAATTGGCCAAGGGTACCCGACAAAACCTGCAGCAAGTTGGGTGTCAAAAATTGCTGCGGGTGGGCTTCCAAAAATTCGAGCGACGGGCTCTAAATCTTGTGAGCCAGAGTGCAACAATGTGGTAATTTCTGGGTCTGCAATCAATGCATGCAGATGAGAAAGGTCTTTAATAAGAAATGGGTCAACGAGCGCAACTCTTTTTGTAGTAGCAACTTGCACTAAACAAGTGTGGGGGTAATAGGAGTCTTCGCCAATAAATTCAGTGTCGTAGGAAAAAATACCGCTTTTCTTGAGGTCTGCGCAAAGTTGAAGAAAATCTACCTCTGTATCGATCCAATCAGCCTCACCGGTCGGAACAAGTGGATGCCCTTGCAATAGAGGCGTAATGGTGCCCTCTGCGTGCGATTGATTGTGGCTCTGTTGCCTGTGTTTTCGTCGATGTGATCCGCTGTTTCCCATAGATTCGTCATTCTACCTAAAGAGCGATGGAACCGCTTTGTGTATTTTTGCGAATCTCCATAGGAAGAGATGGTGTCTGTTGGTTCCTCGGAGGGGATAGAACCAACAATAAAAAAAGGAGCGTCGCAACGATTGTGTGCGGCGCTCCTTTTTACTAACTGTAAATAGGTATTCTGTAGTTTTAGAATCCCATGTCATCCATGCCAGCACCTGCTGCTGGAGTCTTTTCTTTGATATTTGTAATGGCGCAGTCCGTTGTCAATAGTAGGCCACTGATGCTCGCTGCATTTTGCAAAGCAATTCGTTCTACTTTTGTTGGAACGATGACACCAGCTTTAATGAGGTCTTCGTATTGACCGGTGAGTCCGTTAAAGCCATAGGAGTCGTCGTCTGAATCTTCTACCTTCTGGCAAACAATGGAACCATCAAGTCCACAGTTTTCAGCAATTTGCTTGATCGGTGCAGTAAGCGCACGACCAACAATTTCAACGCCTACTTTTTCATCGCCTTTGGCCTTCTTGCGAGCAGAAGCAAGAGCGCGTTTCGCACGAATCACGGCAACGCCGCCACCTGGGAGGATGCCTTCTTCAACAGCAGCACGGCATGCATGAAGTGCGTCTTCCACGCGAGCTTTCTTTTCTTTCATTTCGACTTCAGTTGCAGCGCCAACGTTAATTTGCGCAACACCGCCTGCGAGTTTAGCAAGTCGTTCCTGTAGTTTTTCAGCATCGTAATCAGAGGATGTGTTTTCAATTTGCGCACGAATTTGATCGATGCGACCTTTGATGTCGGAAGATTTTCCTGCACCTTCGATGATAGTAGTTGAATCCTTATCAATGGCTACTTTCTTTGCGCGACCAAGTTGTGAAAGCTCAAGGTTTTCAATGTCCATACCAAGTTCTTCCATGACAGGTTCGCCGCCCGTAAGAATTGCGATGTCTTGAAGCATTGCTTTTCGGCGATCGCCAAAGCCAGGCGCTTTGATTGCGCACACTTTGATTGTGCCACGAAGTTTATTTACAACAAGTGTTGCGAGTGCTTCTGCGTCAACGTCTTCTGCGATGATAAGAAGTGCTTTGCCTGTTTCGGCTACTTTTCCGAGAACTGGAAGCATGTCTTTTGCTGTGCTAATTTTCTTTTCATGAATGAGGACGTAGCAGTCTTCAAGCGTGACAGACATTTCGGTCGTGTCTGTGACGAAGTGAGGGCTTAGATATCCCTTGTCAAACTGCATGCCTTCAACAAGTTCTACGTCGGTTTCAAGTGATTGACCTTCTTCAACAGTGATAACACCGTCTTTGCCAACTTTGTCCATTGCTTTGGCAATGATTTTTCCGATTTCAGTGTCTTGGTTCGCAGCACACATGCCCACTTGCGCAATTTCGCTGGAATTTGTTACTTCATTCGACATGGATTTAAGTTCATTGACGATTGCAGCAACACCAAGATCGATGCCACGGCGAACTTGATTCGCATGTGCGCCTGCAGTAATGTTTTTGAGACCTTCACTGAAGATTGCTTCAGCGTATACAGTCGCAGTGGTTGTGCCGTCACCAGCGTCTTTTGAGCATTTCGATGCAACTTCTTTAACCATCTGTGCACCCATATTTTCACGTGGGTCTTCAAGTTCAATCTCTTTTGCAACGGTAACTCCGTCTTTTGTGACTGTAGGTGCGCCGAATGATTTTTCAAGAATCACCACTCTGCCAGATGGGCCGAGTGTTGTCTTTACTGCTTTAGCTAGTTTCTGAATTCCGCGGAGCATGTGCTCGCGTGCTTCGATATCAAATGCAATATGTTTTGCTGTCATTGTCTTATTCTTTCTTATTTTTTAGATGTCTTCTCGCACTTGCCATACGGCAGAAACGTGCGAGCTGTCGATCCAGATGTTGTTCGATTTAGTTTGTATGTGGATGCCTTGTGTGCTTGTAAGGCGTTCAACAGCGTTGACGTCGTTGACTTCAAGTTCACTGTCTTTCCCATAGAACATGATGGAAAGTTCCTTATTTGTTCCAACCATGCCTTTAAGAATTTCAAGTAGTGGTCCGCGTTCCATTGGGGTTTCCTCTTGGTTATTCAACAATGCCGAGGATATCATCTTCGGTCATGATTAGATAATCTTCGTTATCAATTTTGATTTCTGTACCAGCGTAGGAGGTGAATAAAACGTGATCGCCTTTTTGCACGGTGAATGGAATTCGTTCGCCGGTGTCTTGGTTAAGTCGACCGTTGCCAACTTCGATGATTCTTCCTTCTTTTGGTTTGTCTTTTGCAGACTCTGGAATGTAGATACCGCTTTGTGTTTGCGTTTCTGCTTCTGCACGTAGGACGAGTAATTTGTCGCCGAGGGGTTTGATGTTCATTTGTGTACTCCTGCTTTCTTTCTTATTTCTCTTTGCGATGATCTCGCATACGTTATTGGGTGACGGGGTTCGTGGGGTCGGGGGGCAAGGTCAGGTGGTTCGATTCCAATTCTGTTCTGGCCACCGATCTGCGTAATGCTTTCGAAGTGCTCGATGGAGGGCATCAAGCAGGGTTTCAAGCATCGCGGGACGATCGACGACTGTAAAGGCACCTTCTTGCAGGGAACGTGCCAAACTTCTGGCATTTTCTCGTGCAGACGTTTGCCTTGGGCGAATGACTATTGTAGGGGGTTGTGGATTAAGTCTGCGCAGTAGTTGGAGGACTCTTTCGTCTCCAGGTCGCCGGTCAGAGGAACCCACTTTAAGGGGAATTGCTAGGTCGACAATAGCGATATGGATATCGCTTGTTTCGATGACTTTTACGGCTTCTTCGCCGTTTTTGGCCGTTAAACTGCGAATTCCGAATGGTCCAAGCAAGCGTGGAAGTTGCAAAATAGGCGAATCTTCACGCCATGACCCACAGGTTAAAAGCAAATTAAGCCGTTTACCTGGCTCATTTGAAATTGGTTGCATTGGGGGTTGTAAGACCATGATGCCTATTCTTAGTGCAAATGCCGTGCCGTTTACTACCCCATTCAGGGCTGACAATGCACTGATGCGGATACGCAAAACTGCCGTCTTGGCAGGGATACATTGGCTCTGCGAAATACATCGAGCTATTTACGGTCTTTGAGAGATTCAATTCTGCCATCGGTTTTCCTGCGATGCACAAGCGAGCCTTCGGTGGATGATGCAAGTTGGTACTATTCCCCATCTATGGCATACCAAACACAATCGACATTATTAAGCTCCATTCTTACTAGAGATGAAGGCAAACGAATCCCCGTAGGCGAGATCATCACGGTGCAGGGTTGGGTACGATCACGCCGTGATTCGAAGGCAGGCCTCTCGTTTATACAAATCACGGATGGCAGTTGTTTTGACCTTTTGCAGATTGTTGCGAATAACGATTTACCCAATTATGACGCAGAAATTTTGCGTCTTACAGCAGGCGCTTCGGTAGAAGTAACAGGCGAGTTGGTTGAATCCCAAGGCAAGGGGCAATCGGTTGAAATGCAAGCGAAAGAAGTCATCGTTGTCGGTTTTGTTGAAGACCCAGATACGTATCCTGTTGCAGCTAAACGCCATACGTTTGAATATTTGCGAACTGTTTCTCATTTAAGAACAAGAACAAATACGTTCGCAGCCATTGCCCGTGTTCGTGATTGTCTGTCACAATCGGTTCACCGGTATTTTCATGACAACAGTTTTTTGTGGGTGCATACGCCAGTGATTACCGCAAGTGATTGCGAAGGCGCAGGCGAAATGTTTCGTGTTTCAACGCTAGACATGGTGAACACGCCGATGAACGAAGAAGGCGGGGTCGATTTTGATAAAGATTTCTTCGGTAAAGAATCCTTTTTAACCGTTTCGGGTCAAATGAATGTTGAGACGTATGCGTGTTCTTTGAGCCGAGTGTATACATTTGGTCCAACGTTTCGTGCAGAGAATTCCAACACTTCTAGGCATCTGTCAGAATTTTGGATGATTGAACCAGAAATTGCTTTTGCTGATTTGAACGACAATGCTGACCTTGCTGAAGATTTCTTAAAAACAATTTTTACTGACTTGTTGAACGAGCGACCCGAAGACATGAACTTTTTTCAACAACGAATTGACAAGGGTTGTATTGAACGACTTGAAAGTTTTGTCTCTTCAAGTTTTGAACGGATGGAATACACGGATGCGATTTCTGCGTTGGTAAAAGCGCAAAATTCTGGTACGAAGTTTGATTATCAAGTCGAGTGGGGAAGTGATTTGCAATCGGAGCATGAACGTTGGTTGACCGAAGAGCATGTTGGTCGACCAGTGGTTCTGGTGAATTACCCGAAGGATATCAAGGCATTTTATATGCGCATGAACGACGATGGAAAAACCGTAGCGGCAATGGATGTGCTCGCTCCAGGTATTGGCGAAATTATTGGTGGCTCGCAACGCGAAGAGCGATTGGATGTTCTAGATGCTCGACTTACTGAATGCGGTCTGGATCTGGAGCCCTACTGGTGGTACCGTGATTTACGAAAGTACGGGACGGTTCCCCACGCAGGATTTGGATTAGGTTTCGAGCGAACAATACTTTACGCAACGGGGATGGCAAATATTCGCGATGTTATTCCATTCCCAAGGGCGCCTCGAAGTTGCGATTTTTGAGTTAGCACACAAAGCAATGGACGCCCAACTTTCGCCGGTCAGGGACAAAAGCCTCAGAAATGCCTCTTGCTTTCTTCGCCGTAAGTGAGGTACTACCATGAAATTACGGCGACCCGTGGCATGCATGTATTGCACATGGATAGTATTCATGATTAGGGGCCGCAGCTGTATTATTTCCAGCATTCGGGAGTTTTTTGTGGGCTTACTATTTTCTCTGTGGAATTTCAATCTGGACGAGGAGCTGGCCCATCGACCAACAATGTCCGATAACGATAGTGTAAGAAGAGGGAAA
>CAWLAZ010000056.1:0-9061 GCA_963854955.1 Phycisphaerae bacterium
ATCGCCTTGACGCACGATTTCAATTTGTGCAATTCGAGGTGAATGAAGTGGGAAGATTCGTTCGACGCCTTCGTTTGCAACGATACGACGAACTGTAATAGTTGTGTTTACGCCTCGGCCTTTTCGACCAATGAGTACGCCTTGAAAAATCTGAATACGTTCCTTTTCACCTTCAACGATGGTGTAATGCACATTGATTGTGTCGCCTACGCTAAAGTCAGGAAAGAAATCGTCTGATCGCAGTTGTCCTGCAGTTACTGATTCGACTGTTTGTTGTTGGCCCATGGGTAGGGTTCCTTTCGTATGTTTCGACTTGGAAAATCTCCAGTGGTCGGGGTGACTTGAGTCTTGCTCAGGGGTCAGCTTCTTCGTTGTCGAGCAGGTCTGGACGACGCGATTTGGTTCGCGAAACCATCTGCTCCATTCGCCACATGTCGACCGCTCCATGGTCGCCACTAAGTAGCACTGCTGGTACTTCCTTTTCATTCCATACACGTGGACGTGTGTAGTGTGGGCAGTCGAGCAACCGTTTGCCGTCGACATCCCTCTTTGAAAAGGAATCTTGATCAGCTGAATCAGCATGACCAAGAACGCCAGGGAGAAGCCGTACAACTGCATCAACAAGAAGCAGGGCAGGGATTTCTCCGCCACTGAGCACATAATCTCCGGTGCTCAGTTCGAGGGGGTCGAGTGTTTCGATAACACGTTCGTCGATCCCTTCGTAATGACCTGCGATTAACAATAAGTGTTTTTCAGAGGCCAGTTGTTCAACCCGCTCTTGTTTGAGCACTTCGCCTTGTGGCGTAAAGTGAATTCGAACGGGAGAACATTCAGTATTCGATTGTCGCTCAACTTCTTGCACTGCGTCATGCAGTGGTTGGCACATCATCACCATTCCAGGGCCACCGCCGTATGGGCGATGATCCACCTTGCGGTGTTTGTTGTCGGCCCAATCGCGAATGTTGTGCACGTGTATTTCAACATGCCCGCCATCCTGTGCTCGTTTGACGATACTTGTTGCAAGTGTTGCTTCAAGCATCTCTGGAAAGAGTGTAAGGATGTCAATCCGCATTGGTTGGACCTATGAAACTAGCTAAGCTTTTTTCCAGGAGTTGGATCAATATCAACTCGTTTAAGCAAACTTTTTACTGTTCGCGATGGTTGTGCACCAACGCTAAGCCAGTAATCAATTCGATCAGCTTTAAAGCATACTTGTTTATCTTCAGGTGCAAGTGGATCGAACCAGCCTAGTGCTTCGATTGCTCGTCCGTCACGAGGTGACCGTTTATCCATTGCGCTGAGTCGGTAGAACGGGCGATGTCGCCGTCCCATACGTTTGAGGCGTAGTACTACCATTGGGCAGTATCTCCTTTTGATTGGCCTCGTTTGTTCCTTTGAACCGTGGAACGTAGAGCTTGCGTTAGACCATCTAACCCTTGCCGTGCGAACCACTTCACGAAGCGATTACTCGAGCCACATATTGTAGCAAAATCTTCCCCCCAAAGCCATCCCCCGTTTTATCTACCGCGGGTAGATAAAACGGAGGAATATGTCAGTGGAACTCGCGGTTAATTAACTAGCGACCAGATATACAGAGCGTAGCGTGCAGCCCCGTATTGTGCCCACATGAAGACGACATCGAACATATTGGTCCAAATAAGCAAGAAAAACAATAGCATTCCCGCCATTTGGGCTTGCGGGTGGCGATACCAACCAGCAACGGTATCTGACAGACTCGCCAAAATGCGTGAACCATCCAGTGGGGGAACGGGCAACATATTCAATGCAAACAGGATCAAGTTTAAGAAACCACCAGTTAACAAGAATGTTTCAACATCTGTTTGTTCTGACAGAGGATCGATAATAAATCCGAGCGCAGTTAAGACAACAAGCGCAATGATCAAGTTCATCGCCGGTCCCGCAAACGAAACAAAAATTCGTCCCCATTTTCCATGCCGAAATTTGTACGGGTTAACAGGCATCATGCCCCAAGCAATACCCAAAATCAAAAATAACACCATGGAAGTCATTCCCATGTGGACGACAGGGTTCGCAGTCATGTGTCCAGTGACACGCGGCGTGTCGTCGCCTTCCCACAGCGCAGCCCAGCCGTGGGCAAGTTCATGCAACGTTATAGAAAAAAACACCCAAAAAATCCACGCAATAAGTTCGGTGCCTCTCCCCGCGTTCCATAAATCATGTACCCACCAACCCATTAGTTTGTTTCCTTTATCGCAATGCGAATTTCTTCCACACTCGGTAACCCGTCACTCCAGTTTCGACAACTAACGTCTCCGTTTTCATTTGCCGGAACGTTAAACAAATCTTTACCTTCAATTAAAATTGTCGGTGCTCCCCAGCCAAGACGAGGGTCGCCTTTTGGCATCGACATCAAATCTACATCAATAATAATAACATTTGGTTCCGCTTCTACCAACCGTTTCCGCAATTCCGGCGTGTTTGGGCATCCTCCGAAACCAAGGAATTCAACGTGTTTTGTAGATGTGCAAGAAGTCGCCATGAGGAATAGGAGCGGTATGATAAAACAAAGTGATTGCAGAAGCATCTTATATAGCGTACGCTGTCCAGGCAATGCCTGCTGAAACCGTACTTCATTCCGACGAAACGCTCTTGACCAATCATATCGATGGTAATGCTTCCGCTTTTCCAGAATTGATGGACCGATATAAAAATGATTTACTGCACTTTCTAATTCGATTTATGGGCTCTAGGGCGGTAGCAGAGGATGTTTTTCAGGACACCTTTCTCCAAATTCACATATCAGCTGAAACATTTGATCCATCAAGGCGATTTAAACCGTGGCTTTTTACAATTGCAGCGAACAAAGGTAGGGACTGGCACCGTAAGCATTCAAAGCGAACAGTATTGTCACTGTCGCAGAACATTAGTGGGGACGGCGAAGGAACACGTTTCGTCGACCTTATGGAAGCTGATCAGAAACTGCCAGATGCACAATTACTTGACAACGAACAAAAGGACAGCGTACGAAATGCCGTTGATCAATTGCCTAACCATTTGCGGGAGATTCTCTTGCTGAGTTACTTCCAACAAATGAGTTACGTGCAAATTGCGGATTCACTGCAAATTCCTCTTGGTACCGTTAAAAGCCGATTACATTCGGCGGTCGCCGCTTTTAGTCAAGCGTGGGCAACAGAAAATAACGAGGACGACGCATGACCAGTGGATTCGAACATCTCAAACTATCAAAAGAAGATGCAGAAATGCTCGATCAACTCGTTGATGTTGGTTTTGACATGAATCAATTAGAGTTTCTCTCTACTGAAGATGAAGCGCGAGCAAAATCAATTTTGAAAATGCTTGGTTTGCTCGACGCCTATCCGGTTGAAGATGCATCCGAAACACTCATCGACGCAACGCTTGCACGCATCGACCAGTACGAAGCACAATGTTCTGCACGTTTGCAAATCCATGCGCCCCAACTTGAAACGACAAAAAAGGGTTTTCGAATTCGCATGCCCGACCTTATCGGTGTCGCGGCGATGGTTCTGGTGACCGTTTCAGTTTTTATGGCATTGAGTAAAAGTGCTCGCAACCAATCTTTTAACAATGAATGTGCTTCCAATATGGCAATGGTTGGGCGAGGAATTTTTAATTACGCACTAGACCACAATGGAAGAACTCCAACGGAACAAGCCACGGAAGTCGCGTCTTTGTTTGGGGGCATCATTCCAGACCGTACTGACGCAGAGCTTCTTGCGGAGCAGGGCTACTGCGAGCACCATCATTTGAATTGTCCTGGCCATGGCGGAGAAGGCGGTGGGTTTAGTTACCAAACTCAATCAGCAGAGTCATGGGATGAAATTCTAAAACAGGGCAAAGTGTTCTTTCTTTTAAGTGATCGTAATCCAATTTTGGATAAATTGTTAGCGAATCAAGAGCATGATCCGCTGACACCATCACCTTCTCACGGTGCGCTTGGGCAAAATCACCTTCGTGATGATGGTTCCATTGTTACAGGCGCTGCGCCTGTCTTTGGTGGCGATTTAATCTGGGTTCTTGATGGTAAAAACAATGGCATTGACATCTTTTTGACGCATTAGTCGAAATTCACAACCCGCATTATTTCTGCTACACTACGACGCTCGATTGGAGCAACTGATATGCCAAAGTTAAAGTCACATAAAGCACTCTTAAAACGCATTCGCATCACTGCCAAAGGCAAAGTGAAGGTACGACGAGCATTCGGTGGTCACCTTCGAAGCCACAAATCAGGCAAATTGATGCGTTCGTATAGCTCATCCAACTACGTTGGTAGAGCGGACATTAAGCGTATTTCAGCGATGCTTAAGATGCGATTAAGACCAAGCAAGTAACTGATTGAGAGACGATCTGTTTGACGGGCCGAAGTGTTTAGCACGAAGTTAAACCCCCGATCAGGCAAAACAAAGGAGGCAACATATGCCACGCGTAAGAAAAGGTGCTGCTAGAAACAAGGCACGAAAAAAATTATTGAAAGCCGCTCGCGGTTATTGGGGAACAAAGAGCCGTCACAAGCAACAAGCAAAAGTAGCACTTACTCGCGCTGGGCAATTCGCTTACCGCGATCGTCGTGCTCGTCGCCGTGACTTCCGCCGAATTTGGATTACTCGAATCACTGCAGCATGTCGCATGCGCGGCACTCGCTACAGCCGATTTATCAATGGTTTGGCGCACGCAGGTATATTGCTTAATCGCAAAATGCTGAGTCAAATGGCAATCGAAGACCCAAAGGCATTTGATCAACTCGTCAAAATGGCTGAAGAAAAAACAACTGCTCAAGCGAGCAAGTAATCCGTTTTCTCATTCAGGCAATTAAGCACTACCGTTCTACGGGCGCAGTGGCACCGTCGTCGCGATTTCTCGCGAGGACAATTGTGCAATCCATTCCAAACCAAGCGAATAAGCGCGTTTTGGAAGTTGGCTGTGGTACGGGTGCGTTTACGAAAGAGATTTTGAAAAAATTGCAAGATGCCGATGAGTTTCACATAGTCGAGTTGTGTCCAGATTTTTGCGAAGAAGTGGAAAAGTCATTACTGCAACAATTTCGTAAAGACAACCCAAATGTCAAAGTGGAAGTGCACAATGCGCTTATCGAAGAGGCAAACCTTGAAGGCAAGTTCGATGCTATTGTTTGCGGGTTGCCATTTAATAATTTTCCACTGCAAGTTGTCGAAAACCTATTTGAAGTCATGTTTGGACTCCTTCGTCCGGGGAGTGAACTTGCATATTTTGAATATCTTGGCATGTTGAAATTAAAACTAGTATTTGGTTTTCCTGCAATTCGCCGTGAGACAAAGCATCGCACAATTGACATTAATGCTCGATATCAAAAACAATCTGGAACACAACAAATTGTTTGGCGAAACATTCCATCTTGCCGTGTTGTCCGACTAAAAAAATGAACATTCATCAAGTGAGAGCGAAAGATTGTTACGTTTTACGTGAATCGATTTTGCGTCAAGGACAACCAAAAGAAAATTGGACGTTTGAAGCTGATGAGGATTCTAGAACGATTCATTTGGCGATGCAAGATTGCGACGAAATTGTCGCCATCGTTTCGTTATTGCCTGAAGAAAAAGAGGGATGTCTATGGCGTTTGCGCGGGATGGCAGTTAAAGAAAATTTGCAAGGGCATGGAGTCGGCCAACAATTACTTGTGGCGTTACTCGCAATGGTTGAAGATGGCGTGTGGTGTACAGCGCGTAAAGAAGTACAAAATTTTTATCTGAAAAACGGCTTTGAAATTTTCGGCGACGAATTTGTGATGAACGACATGCACCACGTGTTGATGCGACGACTCTGACCTTATTCGGGGGACTGTCCCCAAAACTCCATGCCCTTTAAACACGACTTAAACCCCAAGACTAACATTGGGACTGGACCATATAACAGGGGTAGGCCACAGTCATAATGTTAGTTTATACAGACCCTTTAACTTGGTTGGGAGACCAAAAGTCGTTACCCCTTCTCCGAACGCCGCCGTTTCAATTCAGCATCGATAAAACTTTCGAGTGCGCCGTCTAAAACTGTTTGCGGGTTGCCGTTTTCATGGTTTGTGCGGTGATCTTTGACACGGTTGTCGTAAATCACATAACTGCGAATTTGTGTTCCCCAGCCCTGATCGACGGCGCCACCTGTTGCTTGGTCAAGTTCTGCTTGCCGTCGTTCTTCTTCGAGTTGCTCTAATTTCGATTGTAAAATGCGCAACGCTTGCTTCCGGTTTTGCAGTGCTGCTTTGTGCGTCGAACTCACGACCATGATGCCAGTTGGTTTATGCACAATCCGTACAGCCGAGGCAACCTTGTTCACATTTTGTCCGCCCGGACCAGAAGACCTTGCAAAAAATGTGAAGTCCACTTCTTTTTCATCAATCTCAACATCTCTATCATCAAATTCTGGAATAACATCAACAGTTGCAAAACTAGTTTGCCGTTTACCTTGCGCATTGAAAGGCGAAACGCGAGCCAGGCGGTGGGTGCCCCGTTCGCAACTCATGTAGCCGTACGCCATCGGGCCCTTGATGAGGTATGTCACTTCGCTTATGCCAACTTCAGTGCCGTGGGTTGTGCTGACTTCCTCTACTTTGAAGTACATGTTTTCCCAGTAATTTTTATACATACGATCGAGCATCGAAGCCCAGTCGTCAGCTTCAGTACCGCCATCGCGAGATTGAATTGAGACGAAACAATTGCGATAGTCATGCTTGCCGTTCAAAAGCGATTGCATTTCGACTTTATCCATTCGTTTTTGCATTTGGTACAATTGCTCATCTACTTCGGTAAGTAAATCATCATCGCCAGCTTCTTTAACAAGTTCGTACCCCACGGTTGAATCTTCAAAGTCAGAAATGACCACTTCAAGATCAGCTGTTTGTGCCTTGAGAACTTTATATTGATCGATGACTTTTTGAGCGGCGCTTTGGATGTCCCAAAATCCTGCCGCGTTCATATCTTTTTGTAATTGCTCTCGTTTTGCTACTTTTGTGTCGTAGTCAAAGAGAGTCACGGATCGTTAAAATCCGCGCCTCGAGACCGTCAATAATTGGTTGATGTGCTTCAAAATGCATGGGTGTCATGGTAACAGAAGGGCGCTTGTTATACTCTACCCACTATGCAAACATCGACTATCCTGCCCAACATGGAACTATCAGACCGAGCAAAATCAATCCCGCCGTCAATCACACTCGCCATCGGCGCGAAGGTAAAAGAACTTAAAGCCGCGGGTCACAAAGTTATAGCTTTTGGAGCTGGCGAACCCGATTTTGCTACCTCGGAGAAGATTTGCGCGGCAGCAATTGAAGCGTTGACGTCTGGCGTGACACATTACATGCCATCTGCAGGCACGCCAGAAGCGCGCGAAGCAATTGCAAATAAATTACTGACCGAAAATAATATTGATTGCACGCAAGCAAACATTACGATTAACGCTGGTGCAAAGATGTCGATTAACTTGGCGTTGATGTCTATCCTTGATCCAGGTAAAAACCAAGAGGTGGTTGTACCAACTCCTGCGTGGGTGAGTTACAAGCCGATGATCGAACTTGCTGGTGGAAAGATGATCGAAGTCCCAACTTCTGTGGAAACGGATTTTAAGTGCACGCCCGAAGAAATCGAATCTGCGATTACGCCAAACACAAAAGCAATCATGCTCAACACGCCGAGCAATCCATGCGGGACGATGTACACGCCCGATGAGTTACGAGCGATTGCAAAAATGATGCAGCGACATCCAAACATTTATATAGTAAGCGACGAGATTTACGAAAGACTAATTTACAGCGACATCGAACATTTATCGTTGGGTTCTATTCCAGAAATAGCAGGGCAGGTCATTACGATTAACGGTTTGTCAAAAGCGTATGCAATGACTGGTTGGCGAATTGGGTACGTATGTGCCCCAGAGCCAATCGTAAAAGCGATGAACACGTTGCAAAGCCAAATTAATTCTTCGATTACGAGTTTTTGTTATGCGACGATACCGGTGGCACTTGGCATGAACGACGAAGTGGAGTCGATGCGACAAATTTTTGCAAAACGATCCGCTCTAATGTTTGGACTCATTCAAAAGTGGCCAAACGTCGAGTGTGCGGAGCCAACAGGTGCTTTTTATACCTTCCCGAAAATTTCGCATTACTTTGGCAAGACCTCGCAAGCGGGAACCGAAATTACGGATGCAGTTTCATTTTCAGGTGCATTACTGGATGAAACAAGCGTAGCGGTAGTACCGGGTAACGACTTTGGTGGTTGTGGTCCCGACCATATTCGCCTTTCCTTTGCTTGTAGCGAAGACCAAATCGAAGAAGGCGTGACTAAAGTCGGTGAATGGCTCGCTCGGTTTCAGTGATTGTCTGACCCAAGTTTCTAAGCGGGTCACGTTATAGCTTAGGGTCAGACCCTTACATCTCAACATTTGCTTTCTGCATTAGATACTTACAACGCCGAATTCCTTTTAGAATTTTTTGTAGGGTTAGACCCGTCGTCTATCCAGCTTTCGAGTTGAATTGTGTAATCTGAATATCGCCTTTTGGCATGTGCGCGATGAGTTCAAGAGTTCCACCAACGCTCAAACTCGTCGGTATATTCTACCTCCCACATTTAAATTATAGCCCCTGCGCTATATGCGCCAAGGGCTATATTTGCAACTGTGCCTACTTGGGCTTTGATTTCGTGCCAATAACGCCCGTAATCGTTTGGATCGATCATATTCAATGGTGTGTTCCCTATTCAATGTATTCAATTTTTTTAGTAACGATGATTCGCAAATCATACGTGTGCATGGAATTCCCTCACCCAAAAGTTGCCAAAAAACTTTTACGCGAAAATTTCTGCGCTCAGGATTTAGTTACCCCATGGGGTTATTAAATCTCGGCACTCGCAACTTTGGAGACGCCGTCGATGGCGGAAAGTTGTTCAAGAAGTTCATTGGTTGGGACAGAGTTTGTTTTAATGATCATCATCGCTACACCATCACCATCACCATGGCCGATGACCATTTCGTCGATGTTGAGTTTTGCGGTTCCCAATACTTCACCGACTCTACC
>CAWLAZ010000057.1:0-9049 GCA_963854955.1 Phycisphaerae bacterium
ACTCCCCTACCCAAAACGCCGTATTGACGTATTTCTGTTTGCAGATAAAATCCAATGGCAACAAAAATTAGAACAGATGATGGGTAATGATGCTAAAGAATGGTTTTCACTTGGTCGTGGGGGCTTAACGATTGATGGCGTCGCCGTCTTGTACCATTTAGATTCTCGAGGTCGTTCACGAGTCACATTGCGAATTGCCGCACATGAGGGTTGGCATCAATATGCAGAATCTGTATTTATTAATTGCTTGCCAACATGGCTTGACGAAGGCATCGGTACTTGGATGGAAGGGTTCAGGATACGTTCTGGGAAAGTCCGATTCACGCCTTCGAGTAATTGGGATCGTCTGTCAACGTTACGTAAAATAGTATCTAATAAACGTTTAGAATCGCTTGATTCGCTTATGAAATCGGATCCATCAACTTTGCTAGCAACAGGTCGAACAACGTTACTTGCATACTATGCACAACTTTGGGCATTTACAAGTTTTATTGTTGAATATGAGAATGGGAAATATATGCCTGCGCTTAGAAGTGTGTTGAACTCGGCGCTTGCTGGCACATTGCGTACCCCGCGTGGTGGTTGGCTGCATGCATTTACATCGTCGCCTGTTGAACTGGAAAAAGAATACGAGGAATGGGTGGTGCAATTTGTTAAGCCCGGTTCATCGTGGCGTTGATTGGTCTTGTTTCAGATTCGCATGGTGAATGGCTTCGGACACGAGAGGCAATGAAACTATTATGTTCGAAAAAATGCGAACGAATTTTGCACATGGGTGATATAGAAACGCATGAAGTGTTGGATGAACTTGCCGGAAATAATGTAAGTTTAGTTTTTGGTAATTGCGATTATGTTTCGCATCTTGAATCCTACGCACGATCACTTGACCTTGATATTCAACATCCGGCTGGAGTCTGTGAAGTCGATGGTATTCGAATTGGATTCTTGCATGGTCACGATGAAGCACAGTTTCATCGCTTTATAGACGACGAGGCAATTTCCGTGGTTGTGCATGGTCATACGCATACAAAGCGCGATGAAATGCTTGCTGCAACGCGTTGTATCAATCCTGGTGCATTACATCGTGCGCCTGTGTACACTGTTGCAGTGCTCGATACAGAAGAAGGCACTGTAACGTTTTATGAATTGGAATAAATTATGAACGACCAAACGCAACGAGCACAGTTTAATGCAGAGGGTATGGGCATTCGTTCTGCAACAAACAATGACACTGCTGTGTTGCGGGAACTCTTTGAGAAAAGCAGAGTTGAAGGTCAGACACGAGAAAATGATACTGGTGCTGATCTTGATTATTTAATGGCGGGATATTTTGAGTGTAAGGAGAGTGGATTTTGGGTCGCGCAATACAAAGAGTCGATTATCGGTATGATTGGTGTGCAACGTGTGAGCGATAATTCTGCCGAGATAAGACGGTTACGAGTTCGTGATACGTTTCGCAGAAACGGTATTGGCACAAAACTTATGCTGCACGCAATAGAATTTTGTAAAAAGAAGCAATTTTTAAAAATTGTGCTTGATGTTCGAATTGAACGTTCCCCCGCTCTGAAGCTGTTTGAATCGTTTGGATTCCTTCATGGCCGCGAATGCAAGACTGATGGCAGGACTACTATAGATTTTTACCTTGATTTATATAGTGATAAGACGGATACGCTGCACTAACTGTTTTTTGTTTGCATTTATGCTATTTTAATGTACAGTAGACATAAAGAGATATAAATAATGAAGTTAATGAAATATAATGCAAGGGGATTTACTTTAATAGAGCTACTTGTTGTTATGTCAATTATAGCTCTTTTGTTAAGCATTTTAATGCCTGCACTTGGACGTGCGCGCCAGGTAGCGATGCTACAAAAAGATGCTACAAGAATTAAATCGATTCACTCAGGTTGGATTACATGGGCAACAAGTCACAACGAGCGGTTCCCGACTCCCGGATTGGTCAACAGGCTCGCGTTTAATGGGCAAGAAATTCGTGGGCGCGGTCCAGAAGATAAATTAGCCAATACAACAGACAATGTGCATGCGCTTGCTGTAATGGAAAATTTATACTCCACAGACATGCTTGTAAGTGACAATGAACCAAACCATAATGTGTTTGCTTATGATGACTATGATTTTGATGCCCACAGCGTTGAAGATGATATTTACTGGGATGACATGCTGAACGTTGATCTCGGAGACAGCGGTAACGGATGCAATGTTTCATATGCTTCGATACCATTGATTGGAACAAGGAAGAATTCGCAGTGGAAAAGCTCTGGTTCTTCGGACTACCCAATTATGAGTAACCGTGGTCCAGCATTTGGCGATACAAGTTTACGCCATTCAACTACATACGAAATTCATGGCGGCGGTCGATCTTGGGAAGGGAATGTTTGTTGGCAAGATAATCATATTTCGTATGAAGAATCATTTTATCCCGCTAGTTCAATATATCGAACGTCTGAGGGGCATACTATGGATAGCTTGTTTAATATAGATTGCGTGACAGGTTTCTGCACGATGTGGGGTGGCGACACATTTCTTGTATTAGTAAGTGAGTTAAGTGAAGTTGGCGACATGTTTCCGTATCAATTGAATCCTGTTTTACAATGGGATGATCAATAATGTATTCGTTTGGAGAAAGAAAATGAAAGTATCAAATTACCTTGCCTTAGTCGGTGTCTTAAGTGTTGCAACACAAGTTGAGGCAGCGCCTCGAAAAGTGATTGCCGAAAACTTTACTGCAACGTGGTGCACATACTGTCCTGATGTCGCAAATGGTCTAATTTTGTTACAAAACGAGTTTCCGGATTCATATTTCGCGATTCAAATACACGAAGGTGATTCCTATGCAACTGCTTGGGGAAATAGTCGCCAGGCCTTTTACAGTGTGCCTGGGTACCCTACTGTTTGGACTGATGGGACAGCAAAGATAGAAGGTTCGTATGGAAGTCCCTCAGGCAATTACAATGTGCTTCGTTCGCAATATATTGCTCGTCAAGCAGTACCTACAGATGTAACTATGGAAATGTGCGGGTCTTCAATTGACAACGATACATATTCAGTAAGTGTTACCGTTGGCGTTGAGGCTGGTGGTACTGATAATACTATGATCATACATTGCGCGCAGGTGATTCACAATTATCCTTCAAATCCTAACTATAACTATGCCTGTTTCATGCAAGCGGATAATGCGCAGCGGTCAATTTCTGCGGGGACATCATCGACAGTCGATTTTACATTTAACTTCGACAGTGCAAGCATGGCGCGGCTCGATGACGTTAGTTTTATTACATGGGCGCAGTCGACGAACACATCAGGTCCTTCTGAAGTCTTTCAAGCAGAAAAGCATCGATTTCAAGAGATGGATTGCCAAATCGATGAATTTATTGTCGGCGCAAAAGGTGATTTTTCAACTATAACAGAGGCTATAAACGCATCCGGAAGTGGTGACTCCATTCGTGTAATGGCAGGAACGTATGTTGAAAATATTGATTTTGGTGGACGTGCAATTACCATCACAAGTATTGATGGACCAGAAGTCACAATAATCGACGGCGGCGGTTCCGCAACTGTCGTCCGGATGTACAGCGAGCCAACGGGCGCAACTGTGTTGGATGGCTTCACGATTCGAAATGGCAATTCACCGATAGGTGGCGGTGTTCTTACAGATGGTTCGCCAGATATTATCAACTGCATTATTCGTAATAACTCTGCACAGTTTGGCGGAGGTATTTACCATTTGCAAAACAATACCGATGGGCCTCGAATAATGGATACTCTTTTTTGCAATAATGTACCTAATGATATATACGGTAGTTGGGTCGATGCTGGCGGCAACGTGTTTGATGACTCATGCGGAGGTGATTGTGCAGCTGATATAAGTGGTGATGGCACGGTGAGCGTAACGGACCTTCTTGCTGTGATTGATGATTGGGGTGGCTCAAATTCCGATACAGATATCAATGGCGATGGAACCGTTGACGTGAGCGATCTCCTCGAAATCGTTGGCAACTGGGGCCCTTGCTAATTTATCTACCCGCGGTAGATTAAACCGGTGTATTTTTTTGTTGAACTTAGGGTCGATTATGTTTATCAACACTGGAATGACCTTCGGCACAACACGACTACTTGACATAGGTCGCACAGAAGCAATGAATGCTCGGTGCTGATTATTGTGCAGAGTATGTACCCGCGAAGAAAAAAACCCTCAGAAGCAATGCTTCTAGAGGGTTTTTTAAGAGCGGGTGAACGGGTTCGAACCGTCGACATTCAGCTTGGAAGGCTGACGCTCTACCAATTGAGCTACACCCGCGAAGGCGATTACCCATTGTAACAAAATGACTATTCGTTTGGGTTTTTTGTTGTATTTGGACAAAAATGGTGTTACATTTGTTGTATTCGTTGGCGCTATGTCAACAAGGAGAAGGAAAATAACTATATGTTCAACGCACATTCAATCGTCGCAGCTACTGCTGCAGTTTTGTTCAGCGCAACTTCATTTGCTGATTTTTCAATTGATAACGGGCTCCCTCTTGATGCTGTTCCAAGCATCGCAATCCCTGAATTAGATTGGGCCGCAGTGTTCGCAGAAGATGCACAGCGTTCGGGTAAGGATGAAGCGCCCCGTTTTGCCATACCCCATGAAGTTCGCATTTCCCCTGCTACGGATGGTATCTGGGAACGACTTGATAGAAATACAATGCGTTGGAGTTTGCGAATTGGTTCCCCGAATGCCATTTCATTGAACCTTGGATTTGATTCTTGGCAATTGCCACGATCAGCAGAGATGACCATGTCGACGGTGAATGGCGATTTGGCACTTCGAACTTTTACAGCAGAAGACAACAAGCCACACGGTGAACTTTGGACACCTGTGCTTCCTGGAGATGAAATTATTCTTGAAATCATCGTTTCCGATCGCGAAAAACTAGAAGTAAACGATGGTGTACTTCTTACATCAATCAATGTTGGCTACCGTGGTTTTTATGAACAAGGTGTTGACCGTAGTGGCGCTTGCAATGTAGATGTTGTTTGTGCTGAAGGCGATGATTGGTGGGACGAAATTCCATGCGTTGCAGTAATTTCTACAGGTGGTTCAGGTTTCTGCACAGGATTCATGGTGAATAACACAAGCCAAGACCGCACCCCCTATTTTATGACAGCAAACCATTGCGGCATTGATAGCGGAAGTGCCCCTTCGTTAGTTACCTACTGGAATTACCAAAATAGTTACTGCCGAGTGCCAGGATCAGGTGATAGTGGAAGCGCTGGCGATGGCACGTTTAATCAGTTTAATACTGGTTCGACGCATTTATCTTCTGGCAGCTCAAGCGATTACACCCTCGTAGTTCTTGATGATTCGCCAGACGATGCATGGGAAGTTTCTTACTGTGGTTGGGATGCGACAGGCAATGATTCACCGCAAGGTATTGCAATTCATCAGCCAAGTACGGATGAAAAACGAATAAGTTTTGAATACGAGCCAACTACAACAACGTCATATCTTGGCGAAGCAATTCCTGGTGACGGTTCTCATGTACGAATTGAAGATTGGGATCTTGGAACTACTGAGCCAGGCTCAAGTGGTTCCCCAGTGTTTAGTGCTGACCACAAAGTTATCGGTCAACTGCATGGTGGGTATGCAAGTTGTTCAAGCCAAACAAGCGATTGGTACGGAAAGTTTTCTGTTTCATGGGCTGCAGGTCTAGAAACGCATCTTGACTCTGCTGGTACGGGGAACCTTACAGTGAATACTCTTTCTGGGAACGGGTTAGTTGTTGAGCCTGGCTCCAACGTTGTGCATGTATGCACAAGCCCTTGTGTATCTCCTGATCCATCAGAAGTGTTGTACACAATTACGAATAATGCTCCTGAGATGTTCTCTTATCGAGTTGAAACTGTTTACAACACAGGATTTATTTTAATTGATGGAGGAAGTTCAGTAAATGGTTTGCTCGCAAGCGGAAGCTCTGTTGATGTACTCATTACAGTGGATGCTTCAAGTATGCCAGACGGTGTCCATGATGAAATCGTACGCTTCCTTGATTTAACAAACGATATGTCTGCTGATCGCATGCATACGCTTGATATTGGCACGACTGAATTTGAAACAGACCCCGAAGCAGATTTTTATGCAGGTGGTCCAGTTGGCGGTCCTTTCACGACCACATCAACCTATACGATAACGAGCACACGCCCAACACCTTTTACAGTGTATATAAGTGCTGACGAAGGCTGGATTACGTTGAATGGTTCGCCTAACGCTCTTAATATTACTTTGAACGGTACAGGTGATTCAGCATCGATAGAAGTTGGGTTTGGCTTTGATGCAAATAACCTCCCTGCTGGAATCGTAAGCGGTGTAGTTTCCTTCACCAATATGTCAAGTGATGGTGGTGATACCACAAGGAATGTCATACTCGACGTTGGTAGGTATTCGTACGTCGCAACGGACTTGCCATTGCCGATTACGGATAACAGCACGACGACGAGTTATATAGAAATCAACGATGCCTATTGCATTGGTGATGTTGACATCGAACTTGACTTGCTTCATACATATATTGGTGATCTCATCGTTGAAGTGACATCGCCAGAGGGCACAATGGTACGCTTGCACGATCGTAGTGGTGGCGATGAAGAGGACCTCCACAGGTACTACGACGAGGAAGGCGGCGACCTTCCAGAAGGTCCAGGCATGCTCTCCGATTGGGAAGGTGAAATTGTTACAGGTACTTGGACGATGAGCGTTTCTGATAACGCCGGTGTAGATGAGGGATCCCTTGAACACTGGGCATTAAAGATTGCAAGTAGTGGTGAAGATTGTCCTCCTGTTGCACAAGATGTTGAAGTGTCAACCGATGAGAATACTTCCATAGATATTACATTAATTGGAGCATCGTCTAATGGCGGTCCACTCGAATATATAATCACTTCATTACCTGAAGACGGATATCTTCAAAATATTGATGGTTCCGCAATTGGCTCTTTGCCGTACTCACTTCCAAGCGATCAAGTTCGGTACATTCCTGATAATGGATACATTGGCGTAAATATGTTTACCTATCGCGTGGATGATGGCGCTGCTTCACAAGAAGCAATGGTTACTGTTCACGTCGGCGAAATTCCATTCCCTGATGAATGTGCAACAGCACAAGAAGTCGGCAACGGTAACTGGGAATTCTCAACACTTGAAGGCACAACTTCAAGCGATGCATTCGACGAATCGCAGTGTGAAGGTACGTACCTCGGTGCAATGACGAACGATGTGTGGTTCCGATACGAAGCATGTGCGAGTGGTTCAATGGTAGTTTCAACCTGCGACCTTGTCGATTTTGACACTGATCTTGTTGTCTACGAAGGTGATTGCGGAGCGATGACGCAAATATCTTGTAATGGCGATGGAGATGCTTGTGGTGGTTACTCTTCAACCTTGACAACCACTGTTACAGAAGGCTACATCTACATGATTCGCGTTGGAGGTTGGGGTGATGCCTCAATGGGCAGTGGCGACTTGCAAATTAGTGGTCCAGAAGGCGACTGCGGTGGTGAACCCTGCACTGGCGATATCAACGAAGATGGTTCAGTTGCAGTTGCAGACGTGCTCTTGGTGATAGACCAATGGGGCGGTAGTGGCTCTGCTGACATCAATGGCGATGGTATCGTTGACGTAAGCGACCTTCTCGCACTCGTTGGTAACTGGGGACCTTGCCAATAATAGGTACAATACGCCTCGATGGCTCGAGCGCAAGACATTTCAAGTAACCCTAAACCAACAGGCATTACCTTGCAGTCGGATATTCCGATTTGCCAAGGTGATTTGCCGTTGGATTGGTATCAAGATGAATTTAAGCCGTATGCGGAAGAATTCATTGCACTGCCAGACCGAACACCGGAAAGTGTCCTGCCTTGGCTTGATTCATACATAAAACCAGCGATCGATTATTTTGGCGATAGTTTGCTTTTACTTGCTCATTACTACATGGGCGGCGAGATTGTCAAACTTGTTGAACGATACGGCGGTAAGGTCGCGGACAGTTACGCACTTGCGTTGCAAGCGTCGCAGAATCCTGAAAAGAAAATCATAGTTGAATCTGCTGTGCATTTTATGGCGGAAACAATTGCGACATTAGCAAACGACGATCAACAAGTTTGGATAACAAATCCAAAAGCTGGTTGCACTATGGAAATGATGGCGAAGGACTGGATGGTTCGCCCTATTGAAGAACAATTACTTACAAAGTACGGCGATGATTTACTTGTCGTGGCGTACATGAACACTTCCGGCAGAATAAAAGCACTTGCAGGCAGAACAGGCGGCGCAGTGTGCACCAGTTCGAATGCACATTTGGTTGTTGACTGGGCACGGAAGAAAAGTAAAAAAATCCTCTTTGTTCCAGACGAACATCTTGGCAGAAACACCGCCGTAAAACTCGGTATGGATATTTCTTCATTAGTAACATTGCCAAACCCGCTATACGAGGGCATCGATTGGAATTTGGATGACATCGAAGGCATTGATCAAGCAGAGATGCTTTTGTGGGGTGGGTACTGCGGGGTGCATACAGTTTTTACGCCCGAGCAAGTGCATTGGTGGCAAGAAAAAGGATGGCGAGTCATTATTCATCCGGAATCTAAAATGGAAGCCGTGCAAGTTGCAGATGGTTCTGGCAGTACGGCGTATCTTTGGAACGAAGTTATGAACTCCCCTGCAGGAAGTAAATTCGCTGTTGGCACGGAAGGTCATTTTGTACGAAACTTAAAGGAACAAGCTGCACTAAAGGGTATCGAAGTCATGCATCTTGCTGAAGCATCGCTGGATTCAAACAATCCTCTTCAAGTTAGCGGTGGCTGTGGTTGTGCAACAATGAGTCGGAATGACCCCCCGCATCTTGCAGGTATGTTAGATTTGTTACGCAAAGGTGAAGCACCAGATTTAAACCGAGTGCTTGCGGGCGACACTGTGGATGAGACAACGGCAAAGCGTGAACGTCTTTCAGGAAACGAACGAACTGTTATGGTTGCTGATGCGAAACGTGCTTTA
>CAWLAZ010000058.1:0-8945 GCA_963854955.1 Phycisphaerae bacterium
TTGGTACTCGACCGCGAGGAACATTGAAAATTCAGCGCTGTTTATCTACCGCGGGTAGATTAATTAGTGGGCAAGCTTGTCCATTGCTTCGGTGACTTTTGGTGTGTCGCCTTTGATTATGGAGGGCTGATACGCCATGCTGTCGGTCAGTGCCATACCAATAAAGAGAACGACAAAAAGTATAGAACTGACAAATATGAATCCAATAAAGGGTCTGTCCCAACGAAGATGCATAAAATACAAGCCGACAATGGTCGCTTTAACTGTGGCGACAAATAAGGCCATAAGTATGCCCATCTCAGCAATGTTTATCTCGGTAAAGTCATACCGCGATACCCAGACCGTAACTACCGTTAAGAAAAGCAGAATGCAGCAGATCAGAACTAAGAATTTAATCGGGACGATGTGACCTACTTGGTCGTCGTGATGTGTTGAATCAGTGTTTGACATAGTTACTCTCGTTATTCGCCTGGATGCACTGCATCCTTTTTCCAAACGTATCCTTGCTCTTCTTCGTTCCATTCAAGAACGCTGTAATCGTAGCAGTCGCCCACTTCTGGTTGATCTGCAAAGTTGTCCCAAGGTGGTGGTGATGTACATTGCCATTCCAAACTTCGACCACCCCATGGGTTCGCAGGCGCTTTTTTGCCTTTGAATACAGAATGAAGTAAGTAAACAGCGCAAATCACAAACCCGAGGGCAAGGATCGTCGATCCAACTGTGGACCAAATATGGTACACCTGAAAAAGATCAGCATTTGGAAACGCATCGTATGTTGCATAACGTCGAGGCATGCCTTTTGAGCCCAACATGAATTGACTAAAGAAGGTTACATTAAAACCAATAAAGACAAGTGTCGCTGAAATGCGTCCCCAGTTTTCGTTGTACATCTTACCCGTCATCTTAGGCCACCAATGGTGAATACCGCCTAGAAATCCAATGAGCGAAGAGCCCATCATGACGTAATGAAAATGCGCAACAACAAAGTACGAGTCGTGCAAGTGGATGTCCGTCGCCAAAGTCGCAAGGTGTAACCCTGTTAGGCCGCCAATTGAAAAGATGAAAATAAACGAGAGAGCGTAAATCATCGACGTATTTAAACTTATAGAGCCCTTGTACAAGGTCGCCAACCAGTTAAATATCTTCACGCCGGATGGAATGGACACACTAAACGTAATCAACGAGAAGATGATATTCATCAACGGTGATTGCCCAGATGTAAACATGTGGTGTCCCCAGACGAGGAAGCCAAACATAGCAATGGCAATGGAACTGTAAGCAATAAATTTATACCCAAAAATATGACGATGCGAATGCACTGAAATCAATTCACTCACAACACCCATCGCAGGGAGAATCATGATGTACACCGCAGGGTGCGAATAGAACCAGAAAAAGTGTTGATATAGAACAGGGTCACCACCCATTGCTGGATCAAAGATACCGATGCCCACGGAACGTTCAACAATCAATAGAAGCAACGTGATGCCAATAACTGGCGTCGCAAGCACTTGAATAATAGCCGTCGCGTATGTCGCCCAAAGGAAGAGCGGCATTTTGAACCAAGTCATACCCTTTGGTCGAAGACGATGAATAGTGACAATAAAGTTCATGCCTGTAAAGATGGAACTGAATCCAAGAATGAACGCACCAATCAACGCGGGAATCACACCACCCATCGAAGATGCCTTGTCAATACTGTACGGGGTATAGAACGTCCAACCTGTATCGATACCGCCGGCTCCAAGCGCAATCAAAAAGAAAACGAGACCGAATATCCAAAGATACCAACTAAACAAGTTGAGTTTTGGGAAGGCGACATCTTTAGCACCAAGCATAATCGGTAAGACAAAGTTCCCAAGCGCTGCAGGCACTGCAGGAATAATGACAAGGAACACCATAATCGCACCATGCACGGTGAACGCTTGATTGTATTGATCTTGTGTTAAAAAAGTACCTTCTGGCGTCAACAGTTGAAACCGAATCATCATGGCAAACACGCCGGCAAGTAGAAATGCCAGCAGTACACATATAAGATACATCACGCCAATTCTTTTGTGATCGAGTGTAAATAACCAAGAACGAATCCCCGTGGTGTGATTAAGGTAATTATCTGTTGGATTTGGAGTAGTGAGTGTTGTCATCGTTATTGCCTTGGTGTTCCGTCAGGGTTCACGGTGATGTTACCCTCTGCGTCTGTAAGTTCACTGAGGTGTTTGAACATCTCAATCATTGCTGTAATTTGTTTGTCCTTCAGTTGCCCTTGGAACGACGGCATCGAACCGAGGTACCCTTGCACAATATGCTTTTGTGGGTCTACGATGGAAGTACGAATATAATTTTCAGGAAGTCCGTACGTGGTCGCTTCGCCAAGAAGGGAAGAAAGTTTTTCGCCTGATGTAAACTCAATATCGCCTTTAGAAACACGGTCCCACAACCCTTTGAAAGATGGCCCTGTTCCCGTTGTGCCGTCAAGCGAGTGGCATGATTGACACCTGTTGTATAGACGATTAATTGCGTACGCAGGAAGTTGCCCGACGTTCATATCTTCGTACTCGCTGGCAAGTTTCACCATCAATGGTTCAAACTCATCAATAGGAACAACACGTACTGTTGCAAACATTTTTGAGTGGTCTTTGCCGCAATACTCAGAACAGGCCAAGCTGTAATCTCCAACAGCAGTCGCTTCAAACCACAACGAGGTGTACCGACCTGGAATAACATCCATCTTCACACGAAAATCGGGAATCCAGACACTGTGCAGTACATCGTTTGATGTCATAAGCAAGCGCACAGGCGTATTTACTGGGACAGTAAGTTGCGCGACTTGCGTTGCACCATACTTTGGGTGCTCAAATGTCCATGACCACTTCTGCCCGGTTACTTGAACATCGTACGAACCCTCTGGGGCTTCCATTAGATTCAGATATCCTCGCATGCCCACAACAAAAATGACCGCCACCAACAAAAGTGGCAGCACTGTCCACGCTATTTCTAGAATCGTATTATGTGTCGGACCCTGCACAACTATCTCAGGCCCTTTTCGCCGATACTTGATCATGAATATGATCAACGCTGCTGTAATAGCAAAGAAGAAAAAGTAGGAAATCCAAGTAATGACAAAGAACGTAAGGTCAACGCTTTCTGCAACCGTTGATGCCTGTTTTGGCAACCAGAAGTTTGAGGGAGCGCCCTGCGTCGTTGTTACAAGTAATGATGTAAGTGTCGAGAACATTATTCTTTTGTTCCATCTGAGTTGGTATGTGATTTTCGTATGCGGTCAGAAGATGTAAGGCCAAGAACAGCGAGGCCGCCTCCAAGTACAACAAGCATCAATACAGCACCTGTTCGCATGAGTTTCCACGCCACTGGCGTGTAACTATTGCTATCGGGATCGTATTGGAAACAATTAAAAAGAAGTAGCCTGTCAAGGGTCGAACCAATTCGACCTTCGGATGCTTCAATCAACGCAAAGCGTAAATCTTGTCCCCTGAATTGCACGTCATTCATATATTTTGAGATGCGGCCATCTGGTGTTATAAATATGATGGAAGCAGTGTGATGAAATTCGCCGGTTTTTGTGTCAAAAACATAGCCAAAACCAAGGGCCTCCGCCAATTTAGTAATGTTTTGTTGTTCGCCTGTAAGGAAATGCCAGCCAGATTCTGCGCCCTCTCGGTCGTAGTGACCAAGATACCCCTCTTTGTTTTTCTTTGCCAGAGGCGCTTTTTCATCTGGATTGATACTAAGCGTGACGACTTCGAATTCATCGCCAAGCGTCCAGTCCATTTCCTCTAAACCCGTGGTCAAACCATTAAGCGTCAAACTGCAAAGCATTGGACACTTGTAATAGTTCAAGGTGAGAATAACTGGCTTGTCTTTATTGAAGTATTGCCCAAGGACAACATTGGTTCCTTCTTCATCCACAAAAGTTAGTTCAAGCGGAATGCGCTCATCCAGATGTTCTGTAATGCCAACGCCTTCTAGTTCGGCAATTTTTTCATCAGCAAACGTTGGGCCTGCAACAAGTGATGCCGAAAACACGCAAACCGAAGTCGCGAGTAATGCAAAACAAGTTAAGTCCATAGTACGCATGTTTATTGTGCATTCCCTGCGATGATGTTCATTGCCTCATTGATTGGCAGTACCAGACGATGTACTTCAAGACCGTTTTCGTCATGATGCGAAACCCAGTGCGCAGATTCAGCAAGCACAGCATGCTGTGCCGCACGAACCATGTCGCGTTGTTCGTATCGAATGTTCACATGTTTACCCAATGCTTCAGTTGTTGCGGCTCGATAATAAATACCGCACGCAATAGCAACGGTCGCAATCACCAGAAAGGTCCCGCCGATACCAATCGCCCACGTCGCCCAGCCGTCTGGATCTTCGTGGTCTTCGACTTCTCTATTTGATTGTTCGTGTGTATGACTCATAGTTTCCTCTTATGCGTTCTCGAAATGCAGTGCCTCACCGAGCCGTGGATCTTCCGTCGCAACTAAGTTGCACCTGCGTAAATTTATAAGTGTTCCGCCTAATACCATCGAAACCATCGCAATTAAACAGGTGAAGTTGACAATACTAAAGCCATATCCAATTTCTGATGCTGTAATATTGCTTGCCAACTCGTTATATGTTTTAGCTGAAGAAATTGCTTCTTCAGGAACAACAGGCATCACAAGCCAATAAATATCAACAAAGAACATCATCAGTAGCCATGCCGAGATGATCGGAAGCGGTGAACGCCAGCGCTTTGTCCAACGTGTAATCAAAAGCACGAACGGAAGAAGAAAGTGTCCAAAAAGGAGCAGCAATGAAACTGGTCCCCATCCGCCGAGCTGGCGTGTCATATACCAATTTGTTTCCACAGGCAAGTTTGCGTACCAAATCAACATGTATTGACTAAACGCGATGTACGCCCAGAACACAACACCAATGCCAAAGAGCCATTTGCCGAGGTCGTGGTAATGCTCCGTTGTAATTGATTTTTGAATATGCCCTGTGTTTTGTAAAAATCGAGCAAACAAAATAAGGAGTGCGAAGAAACCGCACATGCAAGATACCCAATAGTAGACGGCAAACATCGTACTAAACCATCGTGGTTGTAATGTCATTATCCAGTCAATCGATGCATAGCTTTGCGTGAACGCAAAGAAGATCATGCAGAGAGGCGCCCATTTTTGCATTTTGTGCGTCCACTTCACATCACCATCACGGTCTTGTGCTGTTGACCACTTAAAGTAAAGCGTGCCAATGATTGCCCACGTTGCCAAGTAGAAGATGGCTCTGACAGACCAGAAGGTCGGAGAGAGATACCCCGCTTTTGCATGCAACAGATGGTCTGTTTCCATAAGGTGCGTGTCGCCCCATTCATACAAAATCGCGCCATCGCCTTTGAGCACCATAATAAGGATCGGTACAAAGAGCATCCAAAGCCAAGTCAAGTTCTTGGCGATACCTTCTGCTAACCGTCGAATTGAAACACTCCAGCCAGATCGCGTCATGTGTTGCAACAGGACAAAGAACAAAGCGCCTAAACATAGGCCAACTGAAACCATCCAGCCGGTGAGGTACGACTTCCAAAAAGTATTCCAGCCCTCGCCACTTCCAAGTGCTACACTTATGCCAAGGAAGACGACGCCAACAACTGCAAGGATCGGCCCAAGCTTTGCCGCGATGCCTCCGAGGTGAATAGAGTCGTTTTTTACTTCTGCAACTTTCACTCGTTGCTCCCTTCGCTACTTGTTTTGCGGGAAAGTGCCTCTGCGTTCTCAACCATTGATGCATCTGCATCCTGCGACAAATGCAATGCTTTTATATACGCCACGATTGCCCAGCGGTCTTCTGTTTTAATTTGCGATCCATAGGCAGCCATCGATCGAATGCCATTCGTAATGCTGTTAAATATTTGTCCGACTTCTTGTCGCTTGACTACATCTTCATGCAAGTTTTTCGGCGCAACCCAAGAAGTACCATTCACGCCTGTCTCGACAAGTTGGCTTGCTCTGTGATGCACGAGCCCATCACCAAACCCGCCAGCGCCATGACAAGGCGAACAGTAAATATTAAATCGGCCTTGCCCGCGAATCAAGAAGGCGTAGTCAACCGTGAGCGAACTTGGATACGTTGTCACCCACTCGCCGTCAACAACACCCTTAAATAGATGGGTATCGTTCACCATGCCATTACGCGCGATAGTTCCTTCAACGCGTGGCCGCATGACTCTGCCATCAAGGAAAAGCGCGTTTGCCTCTTGCGAAACATACTTTGGCTGATTGTCCATGTTTTGGATAAAGTGAATACGTGGCTTGTCGCTAAACGAAGTACGCGCACGAAAAATGAGTGCCAACGGAATCGTTGCCGCACAAGTAACGACAATCAGTGTCCATACAATCCAGACTGGCAGGTCTTTAAAATCGGCAATGACCGGCTTCAAAAGGTCGTCAATAATTTGTTTTACTAAGTCGCCCATTATTTTTCTAACTCAATTACTGTTTCGGGGTTGAGCGAAAGCATAAATGCTTCAACTTCTTCGTAGCTAAACTTCGGGTCTCGTGCTTCAATGATAAGGAAAAACCTGTCATCGGTTGCGCGTGCTAATGCTTCGTGTTTAAGTGTTGGATGATAAAACATCGGCAATTTGTTCAAAAACATAGTTCCAAAGACTGCCGTGAGTGCTGAGAAAAGAACCGTCATTTCAAACGCAACCGGCACAAAAGCTGCTGCTGCTAAAAGCGGTTTGCCAGAGACATCGTATTGGTAGCCAACAACTGGAAGTAATGCCCAAAAATCAAACTCTAAGGAGTTTGTAAAAATTTGCAAAACACATGCGGCCGTCAGGCCCATCATCCCGCCAAAGAAAACAAGGATTGGAAGAATCGTCATCTTCACACCCATCACACGGTCAAGACCATGCACAGGAAATGGCACAAGGCAGTCAAACCACTTAAATCCAGCGGCATTTGCTTTCTCCGCCGCGTGGTAAATAGCTGGAGTTGTCGTGAACTCTGCAGCCAAGCCGTAGAGGTTTTCACGGTCAACATTGTTTGAAGTTACTTCGTTCATTCGTCTTCCTCTGCTAATTCTGCTTGGGCATCGGTTTCACTTGTCATCTCGTTGTAACTATGCCCGTGCCCGTGTGGGTCAGCGATTGGCATAATTGCCTTCAGTTCCGCAATTGCCAAGATTGGCAAGTAGCGAATAAACAAAAGAAAGAAGGTCATAAAGAGACCGAAGCTACCAAGGAACGTCAACACATCAACCCAAGTTGGTTCATACATACCCCAACTACTTGGCAAGAAATCGTTCGCAAGTGAAGTCACCACGATGACAAATCGTTCAAACCACATACCCACGTTTATGAACAATGAAGCGGTGAAGATAATTGCAATATTGTTTCGCGCCTTCTTGAACCAGAAGATTTGCGGAGTAACAACATTGCAACTCACCATAATCCAGTACGCCCAACCATAAGGTCCAAACGCACGGTTAATAAAGGTGAAGGATTCGTAAATTTCACCGCTGTACCAAGCGATGAAGAATTCCATCGCGTACGCGTACCCAACAATTGAGCCTGTGAACAAAACAATCTTGCACATGTTCTCAAGGTGGCGCATCGTGATAAAGTTTTTCAATCCCCAAAGTTGTCTTGCTGGAATCGCGAGTGTCATCACCATCGCGAATCCAGAGAAAATCGCGCCCGCAACAAAGTACGGCGGGAAAATTGTTGTGTGCCAACCAGGAAGTTGCGCAACAGCAAAGTCAAATGAAACAACACTATGTACGGAAAGAACAAGTGGAGTTGCCAACGCGGCCAACAATAAATATGCTCGTTCATACCGGTGCCAATGGCGCATACTTCCGCGCCAACCAAGCGAGAATATGCCGTAAACAAGTTGTTTTGTTTTTGTTGTCGCTCTGTCGCGCATAGTTGCAAGGTCGGGCACCATGCCTAAATACCAAAACAACAACGAGACGGTGAAATACGTACCAACAGCAAAAACATCCCAAAGCAGCGGGCTTCTAAACTGCGGCCACATATCCATTTGGTTTGGAATGGGAAACAACCAATACGCAAGCCATACACGACCGATATGAATACCGGGGAACGTGCCTGCGCAGATAACGGCAAAAATTGTCATTGCTTCTGCAAAACGGTTAATCGCTGTTCGCCACTTCTGCCTAAAGAGAAACAGAATCGCTGAAATCAATGTGCCCGCGTGGCCGATGCCGACCCAGAACACAAAGTTTACAATTGGGTATCCCCATGCTACGGGGTTGTTGTTTCCCCAAACACCAACACCTGTTAATAGTAAGTACCCAATCATAAGCCCAAGCATGGACATCATGGTGAAAGATACGGCGAGCGCGAAGTACCAAGATTTCGGCGGCTTCGGCGATTCATTCGCGCGAAGGATGTCCGTTGTCACCGAACCAAAGTCCGTGTGATTCAAAATTAATTTCGGTCGATTCGAAGGATCTTCAATAGTATTATCAGGTTTGTTCACTGGAGCGGTTGTCATTAGTGATGACCGCCTTTCGTTGCGACAGCACCATCAACTGGATTGGTCAACCTTGCTAGATATTTTGTCCGAGATTTAATGTTCAATTCTTCAAGCATCTCGTAAGATCGTTTCTCATTATGATTTTTTGTCACGCGACTTTCTTTATCCAGCAAATCGCCAAACACAATGGCGCCAGCGGGACATGCTTGTTCGCATGCCGTGACAATTGAGCCATCAACAATTGCGACGCGCTCGTCGGCTTGCTTTTGTGCATCCGTTTTCTTAACCCAAGCATTTTTCGTAGCTATTTTCACGCGTTGAATTCGCTGCGTGCAATACGTACATTTTTCCATCACGCCGCGCATTCGCACAGTAACGTCTGGGTTGAATTGCATCGCTCGTAATGTTTTACCACCCGACTGCGTTTTTATGTAGTAGTCT
>CAWLAZ010000059.1:0-8914 GCA_963854955.1 Phycisphaerae bacterium
CTTAGCGGCCTTCTTGCGAGTCACTTTCTTTTTAGCAGCTTTTTTACGAGTTGCTTTTTTCTTAGTAGCCTTCTTAGGGGCAGCTTTCTTTTTAGCAGCTTTTTTACGAGTTACTTTTTTCTTAGTAGCCTTCTTAGGGGCAGATTTCTTACGGGTGGCTTTTTTTCGAGTTGCCTTTTTTCTCGTTGCTTTCTTCTTGGCCATGATCATTGACCTCCTTGTTTCAACATTACGCGTGTTTGGACCACTGACGGACGTTCCGTCAATAGAGTTTTAACCGTATCGGACGCAGTTTGATAGATGCATTACTAAAAAAAATAAAAAACAATACACGCTACGGTTTTGTTTTATACATTTAAAAAAAGTTATAACTATAAAAAAGTGCATGCGCGTTGCTTTGCGTACGGTTTTTTGTCTTTTTGTATCTTGTTCAAATACATTTTTACTACCGCTTTTATATTTTATTTTTTTTATGTTTTTTTATAAATAAAACACTTTTTGCAATTCAATGGACTTTTATAAAACAAAAAGTGACACAGAGTGTTTGTAATTATTTTTTCCATGTGTGCCATTTTGCATTCAGGGGTTGTATCCTTATTCTTTCTTATGCATGCAATACAACAACATCAACTCGAGTGTGGCCTTCGTATCATCACCGAATCAATACCGGGTGTTAAAACCGCTGCGCTCAACTGGGGAGTCAGGGCAGGTGTTGCGACTAACAAACATGATGGCGACAGCGTGCTTCTTGCTGAACTTGTGCAACGTGGCGCAACCGGAATGTCTGCCAAAGAACACAACGATGCACTTGATTCTCTAGGCGTACGAAAGCAAGTATCCTGCGGCATTGAGTTTTTTCGGGTTAGCTCTGTCATGTTGGGTTCTCATTTAACACAGGGAATTCCTTTGCTTGGCGCATATTTGCTTGATCCAGCCCTTCCAGAGGACGGTCTGGGCCCATGCCAAAGTTTATGCTTGCAATCGATCCTTTCCATTGACGACAACCCTTCGCATAAAGCCAGTATTGCTTTAAACGAACACCATTTTGGGTCTCCGTTTGGCAGATCCTCGTACGGTGAGGTCGAAGAAATTACATCTGCAACCATTGAACGGCTCCGAGAAGTACACTCCAACTATTTTGTTCCCGAAGATTCAATCTTAGCCGTCGCGGGTGATGTTCAGCACGAAGAGGTTGTTGATACGGTTAGTGAACTTGTTCGAGAATGGAAGGGAACAAAATTACCCGGAGTACCAAATGGTGACACAAACCGCGGGGTTCACTGGATTGAACAAGATAGTTCCCAAGTACATATATGTTTCGCATTTGATGCGCCTTGTGCTAATGAAGAACATGAACTGTCTGAAGCGGTCGCTATTTCTGTTTTGGGCGGCGCAACAAGTGGGCGATTGTTCACACAAGTAAGGCAACGCCGTTCACTTTGTTATAGCGTTTCTGCACAATACGCACCCTCGCGAGAACGCTCGGTCGTACGTATGCATGCTGGCACAACACCAGAACGCGCTAAGAAAACAATCGAAGTTTGCCTTGAACAACTTTCTTTGTTGCGAAATGGAATAACACAAGAAGAGTTTGCGCGAACTATTCAACGAATGAAAAGCAGAACTGTTATGCATGGTGAAGCGACAACTGCAAGGGCTGGTGCGCTTTGGGGTGACCAATACACTCTTGGGAGGGTTAGGTCACTTGCGGACAAATTACGCGAAATCGAGGGTATTTCACTCGAAAACGTGAACAAATGGTTAAAAAACCGAGATTTTGGGAAAATCACACTTGTGTACGTTGGCCCCGAAGACCTTGGGTTACCCCCTAACATTTTGACTGGGGTCTGACCCCCCCACGTGACTTTTTGTCAATCAAGTGGAATTTCAGCAAGACTTGGTTGCTGCACTCTTGAACCGAGCGCGTGGTTGTTGGGATCAAAGTACATTTGGATTTGTTGACCATTGACGAGTCGCTCTGGAAATCTTGAAAGAAGCGCTTCTACTTCTGGCGAATAAAAACCCGTTTCTGGATCTAGCGCGTTCGGGCCAAACAACCCAACAGTGACCGAACTTAGTTCGCCTTCGTCATTGTGATGAAAAAATGCCTCAAAACCCATTCTTCGTAACTCGGCAGCGTACCTCTGCGCGGCTGCGTGACGGCGAGATTTTGGAAACTGCCCACTTTCAAAGTCACCCCAGACCGCAACTTCAAGTGTAAAAAGTGGAACCATCGTCGGGTATTGCCTCCGAACCGTCCACAGGTCATGCGGATGCAAATTAGCCCAATCGCGTGGTGGTTTAAACTTCAGTAAAAGCACCTGCCCAAACAGTGCTTTCCCTTGTGTTGTTTTCATTGCGCGAAGGACCGACATATCTTTTTTTGCTTTTGGGTCTTGGTACCCTGTATAAAGACCAAACGTAAGCGCGGTGCCACGAGCTCTATCGCGAATGCTAAGCCCACGTCCAAGTGTTGGATATTGTTGCGCAAGCGTCCGCATGGACGCAATGGCTGATTCTTTACTGGCGGATCCTGTAAATGTCGCAACAACAATGGCAAATTGATCAGCGCGTTTCGTACTTGAAAGGGCGCTTGCTCCTCCCCTAGTAGAAACACCTGAATCCCAAGTAGAAGTATTCATTATGTCGCCGGTTGCAGGCGTTGAAGTGGCGTTGCTTGACGTCGTTTTGTCCTGCCCACAGCCCACAAGCACAATGGAGAGCATAAAAAATAGAATCAGTTGTTGGGGTGTCTTCATTTTGTCTATCCTACCAATGCAGTATTGTGTTCGATATAGGTTTTTTGGGGGCTATCTGGGGATTACTATCGGACTTTACGAAAACTTTGGAAAATTGCATAAAGTTAAAGCAAAACACGGCATTTGTACGATACAAAGGGAGCAGTTAGTTGTATTGCTTGGTGGCATCAACTAATCGAGACGGGGGAACTTCGGGGGGATTCGAGGGATGGGAAGTGTTAGGACTCAAGAGGAAACAGTCGCACAGCGGCACAGAAAAGGTGTAAACAAGAATGTCTGAAATCTCCGCAATCGGAAACGCAGTAGTGGGCAATGTACGACCTGCATCACCAACTACTCCAACAACAGCCGTCGAAGTCTCTGCTCCAGCAGTTGAGTGCAGTACGGCATCCACAGTTGATCATGTAACTTTTTCTGAGCACGCACAGATGCTCGAAAAGGTCCGTCAACTCCCCGAGGTTCGTCAAGAACGTATTGACACAATTAAAGATGCAATTGCAAACGACACGTATATGTCGGATGTAAAAATCAACACAGCATTTGATCGGCTCATTGACGAAGTCGCCGGCTAAATAAGCTTGCGTACTACCTGTACAATCTATAGCATCGCCACGGTACTGTTTACTGTGGCGATGTTTTTTTCTGGATGCACTTCTAGCCCTAAGCAAATCGGTCCAAAACGTGTAACGCAATGGGCGTATGCGCCGAATACTATCCACGTGCACCCGCTCAGCAGAATTCGAGTTTCTGAAGAGGGCGCACCGAGTGTTGTTGCACACATTTCTATGCTTGATGGTGATGGGTTTGCTTGTCGAGGCGTCGGTGTACTTACCGTGCGAATCGGTGCAGCAAACGGAGACGTGCTCGATATAGAAGTTATCAATCTGCAAGATGCAGAAGTAAACCGTTCTTATTTTGATGCAGTAACGCGAACGTACCAGATAGAAAGTTACTCATTGCCCCAAAGCACCAGTCGTGTCACGCTAAGTGCTACGTTTCTAAGCGCTGAAAAGCGAAGCATACAAAGCAATACTTCCACCCTCATCAACCACGATACCAATTAACACGCAGAGGGGTGCCAAATTGTTTTCATCTCAACAAATGGCTCTATATTCCATGGTGAAGCTGTTGCGTTACCGTCGTACCACGCCTCGTTATCAAGCGTGCTAAACCGAACTCGCTTCATACTGTCTGCTGCACCTTGCTCAATGACGACGCGGTGCTTCTTTGCAAGGGATGCAGAATAAATACCAGCAACCTGCCTATGGCTAGCGATGTGCTCATATAACTCTGCTTGCGAACCTGTCAATACATTTATAACGCCTGTTGGAATGTCGGACGTTTGGCAAACCTCACCTAAAATTGCTGCTGGAAGCGGGTTTATATCTGAGCCAATCGCGATGACAGTGTTACCTGCACAAAGAGGTGCGCCAAGCAGGGCAATCAAACCAAGCAACGAAGGTGTTTGCGGCGCAATAACCACAACAACTCCTTGGGCCTGAGGAACCGTAAAATTGTAATACGCACCTGCAACTGGGTTCGCGCAACCAAGTACTTGTTGAAACTTGTCCGTCCAACCAGCGAACTGAACCAAGCAGTCAACCGAGGCGTCAACTTCTTTCCTTGCAGCAGTTACTGTCATTTTTTGTGTTGTTTGAATTGCAGAAGCAAACTCATCGCGCCTGCCTTCAAGCATCTCTGCCATTCGATATAAAATTTGCCCACGTAAATAACCCGTTATGTTCGTCCATGAAGGGAAAGCGTCTGTTGCACATTCCACTGCGCCCCGAAAATCTTTTCGAGACCCATGACATATATGTGCAGCAACGTCGCCCTGCAGGTTTTTAATTGCAATCGATCTGCCGGATTCTGTTCGTGCAAACTTGCCACCTATATACATCTTGTATGTTTTTGCTACTGTTAATCGTGCCATAATTTGCCTTCCTTACACACCACCGAGACGTACATAAGGACGTAATCCTTGCATTCCGCCCTCGCGTCCAAAACCAGATTCTTTAAAACCACCAAAGGGTGATGCGGCGTCAAACTTGTTGTATGTATTACACCACACAATTCCTGCATCAAGTTTTTTCGCTACTTCAAATATTTTTGCACCCTTGTCTGTCCAGACACCTGCGGCTAATCCATAGGGGGAGTTGTTCGCGCGCGAAATTGCCTCTTCAGGTGTTCTAAATGTCATAATTGATAATACGGGACCAAAGATTTCTTCACGAGCAATTGTGTGGCTTGGTTGCACATCAGTAAAGAAACAGGGGTTACACCAATATCCCTTAGCAGGAAGTTCTCCTGTATTTGTTTGGTGTAATTCAGCACCCTCTGCAACGCCACAGCGAATATATCGCTCCACTGTTTTAAGTTGTTCTTTGGAGTTAACTGCGCCAAGATCTGTATTTTTGTCAAGCGGGTCACCAACACGCAAAGTACTAAGCCGACGCGTTAATTTATGAATCACTTCTTCAAGGATTGGTTCTTCAACAAACAAACGAGATCCAGCACAACAGACGTGGCCCTGATTAAAGTAAATGCCTGAAACTATTCCTTCAACCGCTTGGTCTATCGCCGCATCTGCAAAAATTATGTTTGCACTCTTGCCGCCAAGTTCAAGCGTAAGTTTTTTGCCCGTGCCTGCTGTTTGCCGCATTAACAGCTTCCCAACTTCAGTGGAGCCCGTGAACGCAACTTTATTTACCGCTGGATGTTCAGCAAGAAATCGACCTGTGTCTCCTTTGCCCGTAATGATGTTCACAACACCATCGGGAAGCCCTACTTCTTGAAATACTTCTGCAAGTCGCAATGCGGTAAGCGAGGTTGTTTCGGCGGGCTTTAAAATACATGTGTTTCCGCAAGCAAGCGCAGGCGCAAGTTTCCATGATGCCATAAGCAGGGGAAAGTTCCATGGAATAATCTGCGCACACACGCCAACGGGTGTGGGCGCGGCTCCCGGAAATGCGTACGCCAGTTTATCTGCCCAGCCGGCGTAATAAAAGAAGTGTTGCGCGACAAGTGGAATATCTACATCTCTTGACTCTTTGATGGGCTTTCCGCCGTCCATAGTTTCAAGGATTGCAAACTCTCTTGCGCGTTCTTGAATACGCCTTGCAATTCGGTACAAATATTTTGCGCGCTCGGTTCCACTTAGCCGTGACCACTTTGGAAGTGCTGATTTTGCCGCACTTACCGCAGAATGAACATCTACTTTTCCGGCGCATGCAATATCTGCTAATTTTTTTTCCGTTGCCGGGTTTATTGTTGGGAACCACGACCGTGATTTTGGGGATACAAATTTGCCGCCTATGAACAATTTGTTTTTTTGTTCTATGGTTATCTTGGTGGTATCAGGAGCCGGGCTGTAATCCCATTCGGTTGCGTTAGTTTGTGTTGCTATTGTCACTGTTTATGCCTCACTAAAGTCGTAGGTAGCGGTGTAGTGCCCAGTTAGCTGTTTAACAATTTGCCGCAGAACGTCATTCGTTAAACTTGATGCGCCAAAACGAAACAGGTGAGGGTTGATCCAATCGTTTCCTAGTGTTTCTTTCACCATCACCAAATAATGAAGCGCTTGCTTTGCTGTTTTTATTCCACCCGCTGGTTTCATTCCAATGCGAACTCCTGTTTCTTCATAATAATCGCGAATGGCTTCAAGCATGACAAGTGTTACGGGCATCGTTGCTGCGGGACTCACTTTGCCTGTGGAGGTTTTGATAAACACTTCGCCGTCTGCAATTGGTCCCACAGACGCAGCTGCTTGAATTGCTAAGTCTGATGCAAGCCGAACATTTTCGAGGGTTTCTAATTCGCCTGTTTCTAAAATAATTTTTAGGTGCGCTCCGCCACACGCAGAACGAACTTGTGCAATTTCATCTGCCACTTCGTCAAAGCATCCAGATAAAAAAGCGCCGCGGTTTATCACCATGTCTATTTCATCTGCACCATCGTTCACTGCTTCTACAACATCCTCTAAGCGAACTTTCAAAGGATATTGCCCGCTTGGAAAACCTGTTGCGACAGAAGCAACGCGTACGCCCGAGCCATCAAGGACACGTTTTGCTACCTTCACCAAACTTGGATACACACACACTGCCGCAACAGATGGAAGCGGGGGCTCTATGTCGCCCTCCCACGGTGTTATTGCTTTGCGGCAAAGAGACCGTACTTTTTCTGGTGAATCCTTACCTTCTAGTGTTGTAAGGTCAATCAACGAAAGGGCTAATCGAAGCCCTTGTTGTTTTGATTTTGTTTTGATAGAACGTGTAGTAAACGAAGCAGCTCGCTGCTCCACCATCACCGTGTCGATTGCGTGGCGCATGCTATTTATTCATCGCCGTATAAAACATAGCTGGCAAATACCAAGCAGCGACCATTTCCATTGTTGTATTAATTTGTGGGCTGCGAAGGTTGTACACCATCAACATAGAGGTTTCTTGATCGATGAGATACAACTGTTCTGAACCTTGCCCATTTGGGGTTGTTAAAAGCGTGTACCCATTCGCGGTCGATGCGCTGTCTGCAAACGCCTGCGTACTGTGGCGACTTGCCATAACAAGAACAAGTGCGGCGATAATACACGCCGATGCCCAAAGTGCTGTGTTGCCTGTTGTGTTTTCTTTTTGCATAATTACTCCCTCGATACACCCGCTGCATCAGCGGCTATGTTCCTTACCGCCAAAATTACAATTCGATTTTTATTGTGATCCCAGGACGTTGCAAGCACTGCACGGTTGGCTGTACTTGCGATATACACGACGCCTTGTGAACGACCGTTGACCATAGCGGGCACTGCAACGTATGTATCGGCTGCCGAAACGTACGCCGTACTTGTTGGAACAAGCGACACCGTTGCCAGCACTGCGAGCAGTGCGATGTTCAGGGCTATCAACCCCTGTTTTGAAGTTGATTTCATAGGTGTTTCCGCCTTAATCTTGGTGACCGCGTTTTGAGGACATCAAGCTGATAAGCACAACAACCGCAAAAAAAAGGAACATCAATCCAAATCCCCACGCCGCTGAAGGGAACTTACGTAAACTCGGCTCCGGAGGGGTTGCAGCAACGGCGAGCGTAGCAACAAAAGGGGAACCCAAAAGCATACACAGTAAATAATTCAATCTTTCCATCGTGCAAAGGATACCGTTTATTGGAATTTAATGTGGATTTCGTAGCTTAGACCCACTTGAGGCACCCAAAGAGCTGTAAATATCTTCTGTAGCAGAAGATTTATTCATTGTAAAAAAGTGAATACCACGAACATTGGCATCAAGTAAATCCGCGCATTGCTCTGAAGCCCAACTGGTGCCTATTTTTGCAACTGCTTCAGCATCGTCTTGAAAACGGTACAGGCGACGTTGCAACTTTGCGGGAAAGTTCGCTCCGCCAGCAAGTTCAGCCATACGCTGCATACCGGCGATTGAAGAAATGGGCATGATGCCTGCAAAGGTGGGTGTTGTTATTCCTGCCACATCGCATCGATCAACCCAATCATAAAACGCATTGTTGTCGAAAAATAATTGAGAACAAATCCAATCAATGCCGCAATCAACCTTTGCTTTTAGGTGATCCATTTGCACAAGACGATTTGGGGTTTCTGGATGCCCTTCTGGAAATCCAGCAACGCCAATACCAAACGTTTTCCCTGTAAATGCCCGAATAGACTTCACCAAATCCGAAGCATAGGCAAAATCTTTTGATGGGGTTCCGTCTTGCTGCTTGTCGCCCCGCAACGCAAGAATGTTGTCGATACCTGCTTCTGTATACGACTGCAAGATATTGTTAACTTCTTGATGGGTATGCCCAACACAAGTTAAATGTGGGATAGGATCAAGCGATGTCTTTGTTGCAATGTGGCAAACCAATGCATGGGTTTTTGTTCGTGTTGAACCACCTGCTCCGTACGTAACGGAAACAAAGGAGGGTTCAAGCGCTTCAAATGTATGCAGTCTTGATGTAAGCCCGTCCCAACCATCGTCGGTTCGAGGCGGGAAAAATTCAAAACCAAAAACGGTCTTGTCTCGTTTCAAAATATCCTTCATGTGCATATGCGTAGGATAGCCATTCCGTAATTGGGCTGGACTTGGATACTCCATAAAACCGCAAGCGATTTTATCCATGGGTACTATTTGTATTCGTATATTTTTATTACG
>CAWLAZ010000060.1:0-8863 GCA_963854955.1 Phycisphaerae bacterium
ACGAAATTAAACTCTCCATCAAAAAGGGTGCGGCAATTGTTGGTAAAACTATCGCCTCCGCTGACCTTCGAAACTTACCTGGTGTTTTCTTGAACTCCATTGTGCGCAACAATGTTCTTATAACTAGCGTTTCGCCACAAGAAATTCTTCAGCAAGACGACAAACTTATTTTTGTTGGCGATGTTGATTCTGTCGTGGACCTTCGTAAGACACGGGGTCTAATTCCATCGAATGATGCTGTAAATGAAATTGATGGTCGTTTGTTTGCGCGAAAAATGGTCGAGGCGGTGATTTCTGGAAGATCACCACTTGTCGGACAATCTATTCGAAGCGCTCAGTTTAGAACAAAGTACAACGCGGCTATTCTCGCAGTGCACCGAAAAGGAAAGCACATCAAGGGAAAGGTCGGCGCCATCGTTTTGCAACCAGGCGACACGTTACTTATCGAGGGAAGCGACGACTTTTTAACTACATGGAGACACAGTCAAGACTTCTATCTTATCTCAGAACTTCAAAACTCTATGCCAAAATTACACGACAAAGCCATTGTCTCAATTAGTATTTTGGGGTTGCTTATTGTGTTGCTTACAAGTGGGTTTGTCGATCGCGTCGCTTCTATATGGCTTTGTGGTTTGCTTATGGTAGCAACGGGATCTATTAGTGGTCCCCTTGCAAAGAAAGCCATCAATCTGCAAGTACTCATTGTCATCGGTGCAGCAATGGGCATCGGCAATGCCGTTCAATCAAGCGGACTTGCGCACACTGTAAGTAATGAACTTCTCGAATTTGCCCACAGCGCAAACATTGGAAACTATGGAACACTTTTTCTTGTTTTCCTTATGACAAGTATCGCCGCGCAATTAATGACAAACTATGGTGCTGCCGTCATTATGTTCCCAATCGTCATAGGTGCCGCGCAAGGCATCGGCGTCTCTCCGTATCCATTTGTATTCACCATGATGTCGGCTGCAGGTTGTAACTTCCTGACACCGGTGAGTTACCAAACGAACCTCATGATTTATGGACCAGGCGGATACAAATTCATGGACTTCCCAAGACTTGGGCTCCCGCTTACATTACTTGTTGCTGTATTGGCAACCTTTATTGCACCAATAGTATTCCCATTCATTCCAACCCTATGAAGTGGATAGCCAGACTCGTTGCTGTATTAACGTTCGCTGTAACTGAAAGTTGGGGCGTTGGATTAATCGCGACGGACAGATGGGAATGGAGCCAGTGGATTGCATGGATTCCTACGCAAGTAACAATTGCATTTATTTTTATTGCACTTGTGTGTAGTACAATCGCAAAGTTCAAGCGACTCATGTATATATTTACCGCCATGTTGCTTGCAACAAGTGCTTGGTTCGTTTTTGTTGAAAATGCATTCTTTATAGAACGAAACAAAATAGATGGAATCCGAGTTGTGAGTTGGACAATGAGTCATCCGAAAGAAAAAGTTTCTAAAGAATCTGCGGATAAACTAATCGCGTACGCTGGCGACATAACTATTCTTACGCACGGCTGGCATGTTCGAGGGGAACCAAGCATTAAGGAATGGATTGGGCCAAACAACAGACGTGTTGTTAGTGGGCCATTTACACTTTTAACAAAACTTCCCGTTTTAGAAGCGCGCACACTTGTCGCTTCTGATGGCATCTATATTTCTATGTTTACCGTTGATGCAATCGATTTGATTGGAAAAGAAATTACTGTTTGGGCAATCGACTTACCGTCCACGATAACTATGCCAAGGATGGAAACAGCAAGACGCGCTTTGCGATTACTCAATTCCACGGAAGTGCAAGAACCAGATATCGTCCTTGGTGATTTTAATATGACACGGAACGCCTACTCCATCAAAACCATGTTTCCGCATTTAACAGATGCAAGTAACTCGGCTGGCGTAGGGCTCCTTGCCTCATTTCCAGCTAGTTATCCGCTGTACCACATTGATCATATACTCCATGGTGAAAGTGTTGCATGTACGTCTTATCAACTCGTCAATCCGCGCATCGGCAGACATTGCGTACAGATAGCTGAATTTATCCCCTAATAATTTGTAATGCAGTAAACAGCTTACTTCGAGAAGATGATGTAAATCAAATCATCTAAAGTGCGCATTTCGTCGAAATCAGCAGGTGCAACAGCAGACAGTTGTGTTCGAACGATGACATTATCTTTCCAAGAAACAGAACCGTCACCACGAAGTTCGTTGTATCCAACGCCGTGATTAAAATCTGCTTTTGTTCGCATGCTATCGGTAACCAGTATTAATTTATTGCCTTGCAAGAGTGATCGCGGTGCACCTGTGCGCCAATCTTTATGACCGACATATTGGTAATTTGCGTACATGGGTTCATCGTTGGATTGTGTGTCCCACTTGCCCTTACATTCTTCGTGCGTGTGATTGCCTTCATGACTTGGGCAATAGTATGATTCTGAACTTCCACAATAATGCCACTTGTACAAATGACCGAGTCCATCCCAGTCTGAATGTGTTAGTGGCTCGGGGACTTTTCTGAAATTTTCCGCAGAAAAGTGTGAGTGTGATGTTGTTTCTCGTAACCCACTTCGAACAAGTGAAAGAAGTGTTGGGTCTGGCTCTGGAAGATCTAAAACGCTTGCAATTGGAAGACGGTTTCGGTGATCGGCACTGTACATTGTTAACGCCTGACCAAACTGTCGCTGGTTCGCGCCACAAATTACTCGCATCGCATTTTCGCGCACAGAAGAAAGCGCTGGCATTAATAACCCCATCAATAATGTTGTAATGCTTATGACGACAATCAGTTCAAGCAAACTAAAGCCACGACGTTTACGTTTCGGCAAACGCTGCTTTTGTGTACTAAATGTTCGTTTTTGATTTGTCATATAGATAGACCGTATAACTACGAGCTATAAGTAGCATAATCTAATTACGAAAAAAAGCGATAATAAACTGAAAACTTTTGTAATAAAACGCTACACTCCAAATTGCGTTTCACAATACCGCCTCCTTATGTTAGGTTTTTACTTGGTATTTGTGCATAAGCAACGCTAGAGAACTATTTTGCCAAACGAAGAGCCTGATTACAGATTGATGCGCCGAGTTGCCCTTGGTGAAGAAGATGCCGTTGCAGAACTGTATGATCGATACTGCGCCCTGGTGTTTAAGCTTTCTTTGCAATTTTTATCCAATAATGCAGAAGCGGAGGACGCTGTCCAAGAAGTATTCGTGCGTTTATGGAAGACCGCCGACAGGTTTGACCCTAGAAAAGCGAAGTTAGTGACTTGGGTAATGCTTATTACCAGACGTCATTTAATCGATCGAATCCGTCGAAAAACTGTCCGTCCCAAGGAACAAGAATTTACAGAACATCATGAGGTTACTGCAACCGATACGCCCCTGCCCTCGAATACTTTGATGCATGAACGCAATGCTCTGCTCTGGCAAGCCTTACAAAGACTGCCGGAATTGCAAAGAACTGTTATCGAACGAGCATATTTTCATGGGTTCACCTTACGCGAGGTGAGCAAACAATTAGATGCACCGCTTGGAACGGTGAAATCGGCACTGAGCCGAGGGTTGCTCCGCTTACGGGAGCAAGGAAACAAAGATATCTCTGCCCAACTTTAAGACGGGCTCTCAAAGTTAGACCACGATTACCGATAGAAAAATACCATGACGAACGAAACACACAACTATAAGCAACTCCTTGAACTAGCCGTTCTTGAAGCACACAGTTTGCTTGAACCAATCGAAGACGATTTGTTCACTCGTTCGTTCCACGATTCACCGGCATCAATCCAAGAAGAAATTGTCCGTCTTCAAGAAAAACTTGCGCTAGACGACTCACTCTTGCCAAGTGAAAACCCACCAGCAGAATTACGCAAACGCGTTCTTCAAGCTGTTGCAAAGACTGCTGATCAAGAAGCTCAGAGGCTTGCACCGTTAGCACTTATTGGTGCACGAGCAAGTGCTGCACAAGCACAGTTTGGATCATCGAAAAACGTCACCGTGTGGCGAACTGTTGCTGTCGTCCTTTTCGGTGTTACAGTTGTGCTTGCAGTCATTACCCTTGATGCGCAACGCAAAGCAAACCACAGCGCACAACTCGCACTCAATAGTGCGACGAATACTGCACTTATAGAATTAATCGGGCACAAATTTAGCGAATTTATTGGGAACCCTTATTGCCAAGCAACACGACTCGAGCGTGAAAACGGTAATTCAACTGGTTATTTACGCATTGCACTGAACGAGCGCTTTGGGAACGGATTTGTCATGGGCATCGACCTTGAAGAAGGTGAAGAAATCATCATCCAAGGCACAACTGCAGACGGCACCGTTATTGAACTCGCACGTCTTACAGCGGATGGTCCAATCGTAGGCCGAGATTTTGAACTTGACATAGCGCTTATCAAAGGCATGACTATTGCTGCGGTCGATGCAAACACCGGCAAACGCTGGGTGTAATCAAAACACATACACTTCACGCACAAGCGACCCGCGGGTCGTTTTTTTAATACCTTTGTTTGCTTTGCCCCAACACAAAAGTCGCCGTGCGACGCACACACAGTAGGTGAGCTCAAACCCAGTACCATAAGGTGGGCTCGTATGCCAACATTCCAAGCCTTCCACTCCAGTAATACTGTGAGGCGTGACTATCGATGCAGCTTTCAACGATCCCTGAGGGTTCGATAGGATCGAGCACATACATGCTGTATGTACATCGCACGGCAACTTATTGTGTCGCCACTCGTACAATACCATGCTCACAATGCACCGCAAGGATAATTTTTGAAAACACAATCCAAATCACAACACACTCGTGAACTTATCGCATGGTCATTTTTACCCATGATGATGGGCGCCATCGAAGGTGGTGTTGTCGGCGTACTGACAAAAAGAATGTTCGAAGGTGTCGTCGATGAAACTATTCTCGACTGGTCCGTTGCTTCGCTTGCTGCAGCGCAGGGTTTTGCGAGCATTACAAGTTTCCTTTGGGCGGCGCTAAGTCACGGCCGGCATAAAATTCGTTTCATCACAACATTAAAAATTGCATGCGTTCTCCTTGTCGGCACAGTTGCTGTTGTACCACATTCGCCGTTTGGACTTGGGCTTCTTTTATTCTGCGTAATTGGTACGCGCGTTTGTTACACAGGGATTGTCACGTTACGAACAACTGTTTGGCAAGCTAATTATCCTCGAACAAATCGTGCCTTTGTTGCCGGAAGAATCGCAACCGTACAAGCGCTTGTTCTTGCATTAGTTGGTTTTGGCATTGGCGAGGCAATGGACCTAAACGAAAATGCAATCCGTTGGGTTTATCCAGTTGCTGCGAGTTTCGGCGTACTTGGTGCATGGATTTACAGCAAAATACGCATCACTGGACATCGAGAAATTTTACAGGACGAACAAAGTTCTCCTCACCATGTTTCATACCTTCCATGGAAAACATTTAAATTGCTTTTTGAAGACCGTGCTTTTGCTCGATATATGGGAGTTCAATTTGTCTTTGGTGTGGGAAACTTAATGCTTACCGCGCCGCTTGTTATTATTTTGAGTGATCAATTTTCACTTAGTTACCTTGGTGAAATATTAATTGTTTCGACCATTCCGCTTTTAATGATTCCTTTGAGCACATTGTTTTGGGCGAAGTTGCTCGACAAAATGCACATACTTTCGTTTCGTTCTATCCATAGTTGGTTTTTCGTTGCCTCGTCTCTTTGTATTGGAATAAGTATTGCGACGCATTCCGTTGTTGGTCTTTGGATCGGTGCAGGCATACGCGGCATTGGTTTTGGTGGTGGGGTATTGGCATGGAACCTTGGGCATCAAGACTATGCGCCTGTGGAACAATCGGGCAGATACATGGGATTGCATGTCACCCTCACGGGGATTCGAGGTCTTTTTGGTCCTGCATTTGGCATGGCAATTTACTCGTATTTGCTGGCGAATGACTATCAAGCTGGACCCATTGTGTTCTATGTGGGAGCTTTGCTTTCCGCATTAGGCGGAATTGGCTTCATTTTCCTTGCAAAAGCACGTTTATCCAACATAAAGTAGTTCCAATTGCCATTTTATTTTGGTAATATGCACGGCTCGCCTGTTGTTTCAGCAGGCATGTGAACCCCCGGTGTTCAATTTGATTTGCGCAACGTAGTGCAAAGGAACCACTGGCTCACATAAGCAACCACGACAGCGACCACGTGGCCAAGTTCGAAATGTCGCACACCCACATGGTAGACCACAATCTGATCGCGGATATTGGAATTGACTTTGATGAAATCGACGCAATGATTCTCGCCTCACTTGGCGAAGAAGTTGCTGGCGGAAACATGGACACACTCATCTCGAGTGAGATTCAACAATTCATTCCTGGAAATATGCTCAAGGGCAAAATCGTTGGCAAAGCTGGCGATGATGCCGTCATCGATGTTGGCCTCAAATCTGAAGGCCTCATCCATAAGAGCGAGTTTGACGACTGGGACACGCTTGAGACAGGTACAGAAATCGAAGTTATTCTTGAAGACCTCGAAGATGAAAACGGCATCGTTAAATTATCCAAACGAAAAGCCGATCGTATTCGTAACTGGGAAAAAGTTCTCGAAACATATAAAGAAGGCGACATCGTTGAAGGCAAAGGCATTCGCAGAATTAAAGGCGGTATCCTTGTTGATATTGGAGTACCTGCGTTCCTCCCTGCATCGCAAATTGACGTTCGACGTCCTGGTGATGTAAATGAATTCCTTGGCAAGACAATTCGTGCTGAAATTCTTAAAATTGACGAACCAAGGCGCAACATCGTTATTAGTCGTCGAACACTTATCGAAAACGAACGTGATGAAGCGAAACAACGATTGCTCAACACAATCAGCGAAGGCGATATCATTGTCGGTAAAGTTACAAACGTCGCTGAGTTCGGTGCGTTTATTGACCTTGGCGGAATTGACGGACTTCTTCATGTCACTGACATGAGTTGGGGTCGCATCAAGCATCCAAGCGAGTTGTGTAAAACTGGTGATGAACTCGAAGTTAAAGTTCTTAAAGTCGACTTCGACACAGAAAAAATTGCACTTGGTCTCAAACAAAAAGAAGCGTCACCATGGGACGACATCGAAGCTCGTTTCCCTGTTCAAACACGAGTTACTGGCAAAGTTGTCAATCTCGTCAGTTATGGTGCCTTTGTGCATCTTGAAGACGGCGTAGAAGGCCTTGTGCACGTTTCAGAAATGTCATGGCGTAAGCGAATCAATCACCCAAGCGAAATTGTTACTCCTGGTGATGAAATCCAAGTAGTAATACTCGACATCGACAAAGACAAGCACGAAATTTCACTTGGTATGAAACAAGTCGAATCGAACCCATGGGAAATCGTTGCCGAGAAATATCCAATCGGAACAATCGTATCTGGAGCTGTTCGCAACCTCACCAACTACGGTGCGTTTGTTGAAATCGAGCCAGGAATCGACGGCCTGCTTCACGTTAGTGACATCTCATGGACAGAGAAAATTGCTCATCCAAACGAGAAGTACAAGAAGAACGACGAAGTCGAATGCATGGTGCTTGAAATTGATCAAGAAAAACAACGCATCTCGCTCGGCATGAAGCAAATGCATGAAGACCCGTGGCAAAACGCAATTCCAGAAGCGTACAAGCCAGGCATGGTTGTGCACGGCACCGTTACAAAAATCACAAACTTCGGCGTCTTTGTTGAACTCGAAGATGGCCTTGAAGGTCTCCTTCACATCTCCGAACTTGCTGACAAGAAAGTGGACAGCCCACAAGACATTGTCAAAGCCGGTGAAGAAGTCAACGTTAAGATTCTCCGCGTAGATCTTGATGACCGAAAAATCGGTCTATCACTCAAGCGCGCATTGTCTGGCGAAGCTGTTGAACAAGATTGGGAGTCACATGTACCCAAGGGTGATGCACCATCACGCGGCGGCATGGATGACCACGGCGCCCTTGGTACCGACAAAATCGAACTGTAAAACATAGTTCTTTCTAGTACAAAAGAGTGCGGCCCGTTTCTAAGAAACGGGCCGCTTTTCTTCTCTCTTCTCTATACATCGGAATCACTGAAGTGTTAGCACAGGGCTAAAAACGTTAACACGGTCAGCAAGGCAAGCTTGCGTCTATGGCGTGTCATCTCTGTTGCATGCTTCAGCATTCGCATCTCTCTTTGATTCCTCTTCTATTTAATCTCGTTCGTTACTGTTTTCGGACACTATTAGCATGCACTAATTTTTAGATGAAGCAAGTAGTTAATTGCACTTTCTTTTATTGGAGCACCCCCTTGGTACGTTTTTAGGGCATTCTCGCACGTTTCATTTCAGTCTGTGCGGATTAGAGTCATTGCTAAACACGATTGACCCGTATACTTTAGGCATGAAAATTATTGTTGCGCTTATTATTTCAATGTTTCTCGTGCATCCAGATGCGAAGATCCTTGGCGCACTTGTGTACAACGACCGGACAATAAAAGTCGAGGGAGAAGAAGCAGCATCTGTATTGCGTGCGTTTGAAGATGATCTCGGCGTGCTTATGACTGTCTACTGGAAAAAGAAAGAGCGAACTGGATGCGATAAAACAAAAGAAATAACGTTGCATCTTTCCAACCAGTCAGCACTTGTTGTGCTGGAGCGAATTACACAACAACTAGGTAATGATGAAAGCGAAGCAACGTGGCAGCTTCGTGATGGTGTTGTTGAAATCGGATTAAAAAGCAAACTTATGCAAAAACAATTTCACCGTCTTGAAACGTATCCAATCATGGATTTAGTTTTTAATGTTAGAAGCTTCGCCGTCACTGAGCGAGGCAACGGCTCGGGAAGCATTGAATCCGCCTTACAAAAACAACAACGCATTGATGAA
>CAWLAZ010000061.1:0-8585 GCA_963854955.1 Phycisphaerae bacterium
CTGCGTTCCACCGCCTTCAACAGATGAAGTAGTCAATAATGAAGCCCAACCACCATCAAAGTAGCCGTCGGGTTCGTCCCAAGGTAAACTTTCACCGCCGTCGTCTTCATTTGCGTCAAGTCGGAAATCTAAATCCCAATCTTCTCCGCGTACATCCTCAGGCATGACACCAGCGATGAGTTCTAGTTCTGCAATGGATTGCAGCAAACCGTTACGCGGTTCGTAACTTGTTTCAAGTCCAAGGTAGTAATCTCGTTCGACCCCGAGGTTCCGTGGTTCGTCGTCGGCGTCAATCCAATCAAGGATTGATTCCATCACACCAAAGGCGAGTATTTCATCGATCACAAGTTGAAACGCTGCATTGTTTTTTGAATTGATATTGAACTTGGAATGTTCATCCATTGGGCCCTTCCAGACGTTGCCTTCACCTTGGTGTTGGATATTCCACGTTGCTTTTCCTGCATACCCTTCGGATACGTAATCAAGGTAGTCCACAAGTGCAAACGCATTGTTTGGTACGGGTCTGGCTGTATGGTCAGCCATTGTTGCGATAGAAGCTTCAATGCCTGCACGCGCGGCCCATCGTGCTTGAATGCGGTCGTGTACTTCGATTCCAAGAAGTGCTTGCCTGTGCGAAAAAATTTGAATGGAGGAAGTCACAATTGCAGCGATACCAAGTGCCCAAAGTGAGAGCACAATAATGGAGCCGCGTTGTTTGGTTTGGTGCATCATGGGTTTGGAATCACGTGTTCATTTCCGTCAGGGTCAATAAAAATTGTCGTGCCTCTTCCTGCGTTGCCGATTCCGCTATTGCCGGAATTGCCGCTCGTTCCAGCGGTATCAGTACCCGTTCCGGAACCGCCGCTTTGCCCGCCATCAGATCCACCACTTCCAGTGCCTGAGTCGCCGGTGCCCGCGCCGCTGGAACCTAAGCCACCGCCTTGTCCTTCAAAATCACCATTTTCCACACGCTCTTCGTCAAGTAATTGGGCAATGAGGACGCGTTTGTCATCTGGTGAACGAACTCGGTCAAGTGGGACAATGGTGCGCAGTGTTACGGTCGTTGTTGAAATATCATTTTCCTCCATGCCGCTTGATGTTACGGTGATCCGAATCGCTTCGGGTATACCGCTTACATCAGAATCCCATTGACTAAACCACGAAGTGCCGTCAAATGCTTCTAACTCTAGCGCAACAATGCCTTCAGAAATCGGTGTGGCTATGCCGCCACCTGTTGGGTTGTCATCGAGAATTGGGTCGCGCCGTTTCCATAAAGCAACACCAACGTCATTTCCCTCGATTCTAAATTGTGCTTCGTATTCAAGACCTTCGCCATTGAAGTCAATCTCTTTGTTGGCGCGTAAGTTTCCGTTGAAGAGTAGTAACTCATCTCGCGAAACTTGCATGCCGTCGTATCTTGCAGTGAGGTCAGAAATCAAAACGCGTGTATCAAATAAATCGCCTCGTCGCAATACAGTAATGGTATCCCGGCGAATTGTTCGCAGAGCATTGTCGCATCGAGAAAATGCTTCAAGTCGCTGTCGGCTGATTGCTTTTGCTGAACCTAACTGAGAAAGCGAGATAGTAATCCCGCCAAGTACGATGGTTGCCATCATGCCTGCAATCATAAGCTCGATTAATGTAAAACCTCGACGACTCAATTTGATTCCCTCGCTTCAATTACTTCCCAATAGCGAGCTTCTCGGTCGATGGGTTCTGCAGGTAAACGGTCAACTGGCTCGCCGTGGACACGCGCAATATCAGTTTCTATAGCGAGCGATTTTTGTCCACCGCCAGCTTCCCAGAATACAATGGCGATGGTGCGCACTGGCAAGTATTCAGAATCACCATCAAATGAAAGTTCATACGAGAAATCTTGGAATGGGGGGCCGAATCGGTCTGAAGTTGGATATGCTTTTTCGTATTCATCTGGACCAACAACGAGAACCATCGAGATAAGTTCATCCGCAAGCCACGATGCTGTGATTTGTTTTTCTGCATTGGTTTGTCTTGTGAGTGAACGGCTACTTATTGATATAACAACAGCAAGACCGACGGCAAGCATCGCAGAACCGATGATGACATCCATCAATGCGAATCCTTTACGATGCTCTACCATTCTTCTTGTCCTCTGCCTTGCGCATCAAGATCGATAGGCATGAGTGGCTCGCGGCCTCTGCCATCGAGCCAAACTCTTGGGCCAATGGCGTGTGGCGCAAGCGAGATAACAGCTGAACGGTTTTCCCATTGCAGCATTATCTCGATGAGTGGCCTTGCTTCACCTGGGCTTGAAGTAATCGGCCATTGCGACGTGTCAGTTAAGTCACCATCGACGTATATGGAAAGCGCATCTTGATCAATCCAACTGGGAAGCCGAATGGGATTGGCGAGCGCGTCGAAATCCCAATACCGTTCGCCTTCTTCTTCAATTTTGGTAAGTAACGAAAACTCTTTTAGTTCACTGTTGTATTGCAATGCTGATGGCTGATTACTTGTACCATTCCGATGCGCATACATGAGCACTACATCAGCAACTTGTTCGACCGTGAGGGTGAACTCTCGGCTTGCGCTTCCTGAAAGGCGTGGAAGTATCATCGAAGACATAATTACAATAATAATGACGACGATGATAATTTCTAAAAGGGTAAATGCCTTTCTATGTGGAGCAAACGATTGAGTCATGCATTATTGCGTGACATCAGCGTTGATGTCTTCGCCTCCTGGTTCGCCATCTTCAGCCCAGCTAACAATGTCGTAGCTGTAATTGACATTGCCCGGCACGAGTATTTCAAACGTATTGCCCCATGGGTCAATGATATCATCTTGCTTTTGCAAGAATGGTCCGCCAGGAGCACCACCGTCTTCTTGGGGTAGTAATAGAAGCTCTAGGTCAAAATCATCGGTTACTTTGGAGAGACCCATTTCAAGATGGTAGAGCTCGACTGCTTGCGCAATTGCACTCGCCTTGGATTTTGCTGCAGCATGTTTAGCTGTCCCAACGCGGCTTAGCAGTTTTGGTGCGATGAGCGTTGCAAGTACTGCAATAATCATGACAACAACAATGATTTCAAGAAGTGTGAAACCCCTTCGGGCAAGACGATGTGTTGTATTTTGGTTTAGCATGGTATTTCCTATAACGTATTAACGTACGAGCGATTGCATTTCAAGTAGTGGGAGAAGAATGGCTGCGAGTACGAAACAAGCAAGTGACGCCATTACAATAAGTAAAACGGGGGGAAGTGCTTTAGTAAAAAGATTAAGGGAGGCATTTACTTGCCGATCAAATGCCTTCGCAGAATGCAATAACATGTCTTCAAGTTTGCCGGAACGTTCGCCAAGGTTTACTACTTGCACAAGGAGCGGCGGGAAAAGTCCGGATTTTTCAAGTGGGTCCGCAAGGGGTTTGCCACTTGAAACTTCTTCTTGCACTGCATCAACAGCTCTTGCGAGTGCTACGTTTCCTAGTGTGTCTCGAGTAATTCGAAGTGCATCAAGAATAGGCAAGCCGGCAGAAGTAAGTGTGCCGAGGGTTCGCGTGAATCGAGCAACCGCAACGTCCCGTAAAAGTTTTCCAAGAAGCGGCATCCGAAGTTTTGCAAGGTCAAGTTTGAAGCGATTGTCAGGAACGCCAATCCAACTTTTCCAAGCGAAAAGAGTAGCGCCAAAACCAACAATAATCCAAACCCACCAGTGTAAAATAAAGTTCGCAAATCCCATAACTACAAGGGTTGGCCATGGCAATACCATTTCTGCAGCGAGTGGTTCAATAAGCCGTGGAACGAGTACAGTGACAAGGACGATGCCGCTTACTGCGATGAGCACAGCAATAATAGCGGGATACATAATTGCACCAAGAAGCTCGCGTTTTAACTCAAGCGAGCGGTCCATAAGATCAGCAAGTTGATGGAGGATCACGCTCATTTGCCCCGATGCATCTGAAGCGCGAAGCATGCCCACGATTAAATCGTCAAACGGTTCGCCCCACTCGGCAGCGGCCTTGTACATTGGGTCCCCAGCTTCTACGCAAGCGATAAAATGATCAAGCACATCGCCCGCTGCAGGGGTCGCCTGTCTTCGAATTGTTCGCAACGCTTGCATAAGCGGAAGGCCCGCTTCTTGGGCAGTTGCGAGTTCACGAATCATCGAGCATATTTCGACTTTTGAAAGCCGCTTTTTTCGAGGGCGAATTACGCCCGGAACTTTGTCGGATGCTTTTGCTTTTTCGATTTTTGTCGCTGTTTCCCCACGACTACTTAACTGTTGAATGACATCCGCGCGATCTCTTCCCTTGAGGAGCCCGCTTTTTGCTTCGCCGCTTGTAGTAACTGATTGATAACGAAAGTCGACCATGGGTTCAGTTACTCGCTGTCAACATCCTGCGTTGCTCGCAAGACTTCTCCAATGGTCGTTGTTCCGTTTACTGCTTTTTTAATCGCATCATCACGCATGGTGATATGTGCGTCAGGCAGAAGTGCGGTCAAGTCAGATGCCGTTCGGTTGTCTGAAATAGCACCGCGGACTTTTGGGTCTATGACGACAAGTTCGAAAAAACCAACCCTGCCTTTGAATCCAGTTTTATTGCATTTATCGCAGCCCTCGCCAATCCACATCCCCTTTGTAAAGAGTGTTCGTTCTTCGGGCGTTAATCGATGCGATAAGTCAGTTGAAAGCGGGACTTGTTTTTTGCATTCGTTGCAAATCTTTCGACCAAGCCGCTGGGCAAGCACGCCTTCGAGCACTGAAGCAACGAGATAGGGTTCGACGCCCATATCCACGAGTCGACCAATGGAACTTACGGCATCGTTTGTGTGAATTGTGGAAAAAATCAAGTGCCCTGTAAGGGCAGATCGAATGGCGATGTCTGCAGTTTCGCCGTCACGAATTTCGCCAACAAAAATGATGTCTGGGTCTTGCCGAAGAATAGCCCGCAAGCCAGCCGCAAACGTAAGCCCGCGTTTTGGATTCACAGGAATTTGGTTGATACCCGAGAGTTCGTATTCAACGGGGTCTTCGATAGTGATGATTTTTTTACAGGGGTCATACAGTTTATTCAATGCTGCGTACAGTGATGTTGTTTTACCAGAACCAGTTGGGCCTGTAACAAGAACAAGGCCGTGTGGTTTTTCGATAAGTTTGTCCATCTTTTCTTGCATGTCACTGTCCATGCCAAGCGAGAAAAGGTCAAGCGGGAGGGTGCTTTTGTCAAGGATACGCATGACCACAGATTCACCGTACAGCGTGGGTACAGTTGAAACACGTATGTCAACTTTGCGCCCTTCGAAACGTAAAGCAATGTGCCCATCTTGGGGAACATAACGTTCTGCAATGTTCATAGATGACATAATTTTAATGCGACCTGTAAGTGCAGCTTGCAAATGTTTTGGTGGGGGAGTTTGTTCAATGAGCACGCCATCGATTCGATATTTGACTTTGAGTTCTGCCTCAAATGGTTCAATGTGCACGTCACTCGCTCGTTGCTGAATCGCTTCAAGGAGAAGTAAGTTGACGAGATTGATAAGTGTTGGTTGCTCTGCCATGACAAGAATGTTGTCAGTTTCAATCGCGTCAATATTGTGGTCAAGTGTGTCGGATTTTTGCGTGTCGCCAGCAAGACTTTCTGCCATTCGAGCAGCAGTAGTGCCGTAATGTTTTCGCATCAGCTCAGAGAAAATTTGTTTCTCCATACCGCATCGAGTAATTGGAAGATGGGTGATGGTCGCAATCTCATCGGACGCTTCGATGTCTGTCGGGTCAAGCATAGCAATCAAGAGCCGGCCGTCCTCAATTGCAATCGGTAAGACGCGAAGGCGAACTGCGAGCTCAGCATCAAGTAAACAAATGGTTTCATCTTCAACTTCTGGTGCGGTATCTATCCACTGCAAACCCATTTGTTCACAGTCGGCCTTGGCATCTGGAGCCCTGGGGCTCTCGATGCTTTTCACACTTGTCGTAGTCGAGTCGTTTTCCATAATGTGTGTATGTTAACTGCCTGGCTTGCCCTTGTTGCCCCAGCCATTGTTTACTCCATCATTTGAACCTTTTTTGTTTTCCTTGGACTTGCTTTTGCCGCTTGGGTTGACTTTGCCACCAGAGAGAGAAAGTTCGCCGTTGCCGACTTGTTGGTTTGGTAATGAGGATGGTTGTTCTGAACGTGGCACCCATCGACGTGAGCCATCAAGTTCAAGGAAATCTTCTGGCGTAAGAAGAGCGCGAAGCATCTCGATATATTCTTTTCCGAGTGCTTCCCGTTTCTTAAAGATTGCTCTTGTTGGATCTTCTAACACGTTTGGTGTACCGCCAGATTTTCTGATTTGTCCTGCTTGTGCGCGGTGCAATTGTGCTTCTGGTTCATGCTTTCGCGTGAGCCCAAGAAGTTTGAAGTTAATGTTGTTAAGTTCTTGAATATAAGAAGTTTCAAGTCCTAGAATTTGCGCAGTAATTTCAGCTGCGTACGTGGTGTTTTCTGCTGCTTGCCGAAAGAGACGCTGCGCAGGCGTGCGCCTGTAAATGCGTGTGTATCCACGCTTCAGTGCACGAGTTCGAAAGTCTTCGCTGTCTAAGGGGGAAAGTTGGCTGCAAATGATTTCTATGTACCTGTCGTTTAAGTCACGCACTTCGACGCGCGCTTTAATGAGGTCTTCGCTTAGATCTGCGTTGCGATTGCTGTTATCGGAAAGAATGTTTTCGAACAATTTTTTCGGGTTGCCTCGCAAAATAGAGTCGCGGTTTCGCATGGCGAAGTCGAATGCTTGCGCGTATTCATCAAGTGAATCCGCAATAGTACTTTCAGCAACAGGGGTGAGATTGCAATCACGTTCGATGATGTACAGGTCGACGGATTCTCCGCTTAAACGTCCACGGCTTATGTGTTTTTCGCGATAGAGTCTTTGCGAAAATCCAGGCCAAAGCGCACGTTGGTCAGAGACAAGAATGGCTTGAATATTTTCAAGGAGCCCTTGATCAAGGTGCCTTTTTTCTATAAGCCAATCGCCCAGTGCATTTAACACTGGTTCGAGGGTATCTTTAGTGTTTGCAGGAGTTTTTTCTTTCATTTCTTCAGCTACTTTGTTCAGTCTCTCTTGTGTTGCAGCCCATCCGTATTCGAAATCATCTGTATACGAGTCGAACATCGCCTCAACTATTACCTCTTGGGTGTCATCAAGGTTGAGACCTTCTGCAAACACGACTAAATCGCGTGAGAAGTATGCTGGTTGCATTGCTTCTGCCATGTATTCCATCTGAGCCGAGGCTGTGCTTGGCATTGAGAGTGTTGAAACAACTGCTGCAGCAGCGAACAAGAGTGTTTTAAGTGGTTTTAGAGTCATTATCAGTTCCTTCTCATTGCATGAGTTTTACATTGGCAAAACAGGTAGAAAGTTTACTTTCGGTTTGAACACGCAGGCAGTTCAACGCACTTGCATAATAAATATGACAGTTTAACTCGTTTTTTCGGCTATCGGACGAAATTATGATATTGGAGTAACCGTTCGTTGCTCGATTCGCTTTTCAAATGAGCCCTGCACGATGCGGTCGACATAGATGGAGGGTGTATGAATGTGATCTGGGTCAAAGGTGCCGATTGGAACAATTTCTTCGACTTCTGCGATGGTGATTTTCCCCGCCATCGCCACCATTGGATTGAAATTGCGGGCCGTTTTTCGATACACAAGGTTACCGGCTTCATCTGCTTTCCACGCTTTAACAAGAGAAATATCCGCAACGATGCCTCGCTCAAGGACACACGTTTCACCATCAAACTCCATGGTTTCTTTGCCCTCTGCTACGACGGTGCCAACACCAGTTTTTGTATAAAAACCACGTATACCTGCGCCGCCAGCACGAAGACGTTCAGCGAGTGTGCCTTGTGGGCAGAATTCAATTTCTAATTCTTTCGCCATGAATTGGCGTTCGAACTCTGCATTTTCTCCAACATACGAACTCAACATTTTTTTGATCTGTTTCGTTTGAAGTAGGAGGCCGAGTCCCCAATCATCGATGCCGGCATTGTTTGAGATGCATGTAAGTTCTTTTGCGCCGCTGTCACACAGGGCAATGATGAGATTTTCAGGGATGCCGCATAGGCCAAAGCCGCCAACGGCGACCATCATGCCGTCTTTTGTAAGCCCATCAAGCGCTGACACCGGTGAAGAATAAATTTTGCTTGCCATCATGGCATCATACGCCATTAGACAGTAAGAATGGGGTTATCCCTGCCGTATCCACCGAACGAGCTGAAGAATATTAGGCGGCTTGCCTTGGAGCAAAATGCCAATTCTAAAGATGCGAGCAGCCATCCAAATCATGCAAAATACAGAGAGATAGCCAACAACGATCGATAATAGGATTTCCCACATCATGATTGGTTCTGTGGTTGCAGTAATTCTAATAATCATGACAAACGGAATCAGAGGCGGTATATAACTCGATGCAACGGCTACGATGCCTTGTGGGTGTTCAGTCAATATGGGCATAAGCATAAATGGAATTATCATGATAAGCATCATGGGGCCCATGAGCGACTGGGCATCGCTGAGTTCAGAAACGGCACTGCCAACGGCAACCATCATGGTTGCAATCATGAAGTA
>CAWLAZ010000062.1:0-8379 GCA_963854955.1 Phycisphaerae bacterium
CTTGTACATGGTGCACCTCGCCAAGATCACCCTGCGCAATCATTTCTTTCGCTTTCATTGCCGATGGAGAATAGCGGCAGACAAAACCCATCTGTAAAACTTTACCCGAAGCGTCTCTTGCTGCAAGAATGTCATCGCATTGCTGCAACGACATCGCCATAGGTTTTTCAAGAAGCACATGCTTGCCAGCCTTTAATGACGCAATGGCAAGTTTTGCATGTTGGTCATTAGGCACAGCAATAACAACGCCATCTATGTCGTCTCGATCCAAGAGGGCATCAAGTGATGCTTCAAGAACACACCCGTGCTTTTCTGCTAACTCACTTGCACGGTCCGCGTAATAGTCGTACACCGCAACAATGTCCGTGCCGACACGCTTTGCCGTTTCAGCATGCACATTCGCGATCATCCCCGCACCAATCATGCCAATGCTCGTCATCGAATTGACTCCATTGTTTTCTGAAAATGAATGTCGCGAGATTCAAGTTCTGCAAGTAAACGCGTAACAATGTATTCATTGTTTCCGAATGTCTCTGGAGGATGCACGCCCGGATTGACTATCGTTTTGTCTGCAAGCATTCGCCCCATTGCCGCAGCCGGAAAACCTGTGGTCCTTGCCATACTTGATTGATCTTTTTCAGCATCGTAATAATCAAGCAAATCCCAATACAACAGTACATGTTCCTCGCCGAGTTTTCCTTCTGCTTCAACTCGCATAACGGTGAGGTCCGCCTCACCCTGTTCGTAATTCCATCCATCAATCAAAATTTTCGCCGTCATGTCTATTGGACGAACTTGTTGGCCGCCCACATCAATCGGTTCATTTGCAAAAAAACCTGCCGCTCGAAGTACTTTCATTAATTCAACATGACCAGGATACCGTAACGTTCTTTCTTTCATGAACGGCACATCAAGCGTATCGCACAACGTCCGCAATCCATCCGAGTTAAACGCTTCCAGTGTGCCTACGCCTGGCAAGTCCATGAGCACACCTTCGCTGAGTGCTTCGCGTGTAATGATCTGGCCACGTTCAACCAATCGCGCAGGTCGAATATATTCTTCAATCACATCGCGGGGGCTAAACGGTGCTTTGTATTCCCATGGCCAAGATCGTTCGATAGGCAAACCACCCACCACAATATCAACGCGGTCGCAAGAATCCAATAGGTGCACAGCATGAGCGCAAAGTAAATGGCTCATTCCAGGCGCAACACCAAAATCAACTATGCACGGGACACCGTACTCTTTTGCAAGGTCATCGAACTTTCGAGGATCTTCTGCCATAAAAGAAATATCGCAATAAGGTTTGCGCGTTTTAATAACTGTCTGCAATGCATCCAAACCAAGCCAACTTGGCAAAGCACCAAAAACAATGTCCGCTTCGCTTGCAAGCGAAGTTATCACCGCTTGGTCGCTGCAGTCCACTTCACGCAGAGCGATAGCGCCGTTGGAGCGTTCAGCAACACGCCCAAGAGCGGAGGTGCATCGGTCTGCAACCGTGACTTGGAAACCACTTTCGGCAATATCTTCAGCAATAACAGAGCCGACCATGCCTGCGCCTAACACAAGTGCGTTCATTGCCATTGAATTACCACTTATTCGAAATTTCGTCGATTTTTGACTTCTTGCCACTCTTGAGGTGCGACACTGTTGCAATACTTGAAATGACAAAGTTCATAGCAACAAGCAACCAAAGGAACCAATTAGAACCAGGCAAGGAATCGTCGCCCATCAAACCAAGGAAAGAGAGAATCGTTCCGAAAATCACAAAATACATTACAAAAATTCGCAATGTGCTGCTCTTCTTAGCGACTACATGATTTGGATTAGATGCATGATGCGCATGGTTTTTTGCATTCTTACGAGTTTTTGACTGTGTCATTGATGTTTTTTCTCCAAAAAAGATTCGTTTAAAGGGCGTAGTCTACATCGAGAACAAACTTTTCGCCTTTTATTGAACAAATAGGTTCACAATATAGAATAAGTAGCATAGTTGGGAGTGGCTGGTAGCAGAAAGCTAATACCACGCCGTTGACAATTGATACTCATGAAGGTGCCTCCACGTTCCATAATGGAAAGAGGTATTGACTCCCCGCTCTGAATTCCTCTCAGCGCACAAATGGAGTCCTCAAACTGCCGTGTTGGCAATTTGGGTCTTGAAAAAGCCACGGATTATGCAACCACGAATCGTTGCAAACCGCTTGACCAAGGAGAGAATGACGTGCCCGTAACTACAACAAGAGCAAACCTCGTACTTGAACTGTTCGACTCTTACTACAAAAGGGTCTACTGCTTTACACGAAAATCATTAGCACCAAATGCTGCTGAAGATATCGCACAAGAAGTGTTCACACGCCTCCTTACAGTCAACGCACTTGAAGAAAAAACCCTCACTTCGAGTTACTTGATAAAAATCGCTGATAACCTCATCAAAAGGCGCTACAACAAAAATCAACGAAAGAATCAATACATCGATTCACAGCGAGAAGAAGCAATCCGCGACCTTCGCAACTTAAAAAGTGACACACCAGAATGGTCAAACACTGAAATCACAAAAGCGCTCGCCATGCTTCCAAGTCACGAACGAGATGCCGTTCGCTTGGTTATCTGCGAAGGCCTAAGCTACGAAGAAGCGTCCGCTTCACTTGGCGTTCCAGTCTCGACCGTGAACAATTGGAAATATCGTGGCATCAACAAGCTAAAGAAGCATGCCGAAGAAACCGAAATGAAACAAACAGCATAAGGTCTAAAGCGGAACTCCCGTAAATAAATGTAAACCATCCCCCGTCCGCACAGAGCCACGACTCCCATCAACGCTCTGTGTGGTCTTTTATTGGACTCCTGCTAAATAGCGGCAAGCGCCATGGTGACTGACACCTAAGGTATGCTAACCAGATGGAAAACCAAAATAATCTCGATGCACTTCGGTTGCAAATAGATGCGCTCGACAAAAAACTTATCGAGTTGCTTAGTGCAAGGGCAAATGTTGTCGTTGAAGTCGGCAAATTTAAACGGGGAACAGATGCACCCATTTATGCCCCGCACCGCGAACGCGCTGTGCTTGACCGAGTGCTTGCCGAAAATAAAGGCCCGCTCTCGGACAAAACCATCGAAGCAGTTTACCGAGAACTTATGTCCGGAAGTTTCCAACTCGAACAACCATTAAAAATTGCGCACCTTGCACCAATTGGATCTTTTAGCCATATCGCTTCGATTCGCCACTTTGGCTCAAGCGTAGAATGCGTCGGCGTTCCAACCATCGAACGTGTCTTTCGCGAAGTTGCTTCGGGGCATTGCAACTATGGATTGGTGCCGTATGAGAATTCGACTAGTGGCTCCATCACCGATACACTCGATGCATTCCAAGAACATGATGTGACTATTTATGCAGAAGCACTTATAGATGTTAAACATTGCTTAGTATGCAATGGATCCATAAAGGAGATTACGCGTATCGCATCTAAGCCACAAGTGATTTCGCAATGCCGCAAATGGCTCACCGCAATGTTTCCAAATGTTGAACTTGTTGAAACTGCAAGCAGTGCACAAGCAGTCAAGCTTGCAGAGGAAGATCCGCACACTGCCGCCATTGGCTCTGAACTTGCAGCGCAGGAATATGGCGTCCAAATCGCAATTGAAAATGTGCAAGATCGCTCTGAGAACATAACGCGTTTTTTAATCCTTGCAAAAGAGTCAGCACAGCCATCTGTTGATGATAAGTCCACCATCATGTTCACGACCAAGCACAAACCAGGCGCACTCGTTGACGTGCTTGCTGCGTTTCGTGACAACGGCATTAACTTAAGCCACATCGACAAACGACCCAGTGGTCGTACAAATTGGGATTACACGTTTTACATTGATGCCGATGCGCACCGCGATACGGACGGGCTTAAATCAGCCGTCAAGCACGCAGGCACTTTCTGCAAATCCATTGAAATTCTCGGTTCCTACCCAAAAGCCGGCCAAGTACTCTGAATTTAATTACCCCTCGGGTAATTAAATTTATCGGGGTCTGACCCTTGTGGTCTGACTCCGGTCAGAAAAAAGGTCAGCAATCACCCCACTGCCCAATGATAGCGAGTAAATCGGTAACACCGACCATGCCGTCGCCGTCAAGGTCCGCGGGGCAATTCTCGCAAGGACCCCAAGTACCAATTGCAGCAAGCACATCGGAAACACCCACCGTTCCGTCACTGTCTATATCACCAGCACAACTTGCAGAACCGCCAAGTGAGCCATCGCTATTTACGCGCTGGGCATAAATATCGTTGGATCCGTTACGGTCGTCTTGCCACGCAAGCAACACACCGCTTCCTGTTGTTCCCGAAACCATTCTGCTTTTGCTCGAAGGTGTCGATGCAATACTGACGAATTCTGGCAACCACTGCATATCCCCATTCGAATCAAGCGAAACACCCTCAATAACTCCATTGCCAAAAGATGCAGAGGCCTCGAAAAACAATGCAACACCCAAGTCTGTCTTCGCAGCGGTAAAACTTCCGTACTGTGGTGAAGATGAAGTTTCTTTTAAGGTTCGACCTTCAGCTCCCCACATCAAATTGCCATCCTGAGTCAATCGCTGGGCACCAATACCGTCATTATTTTGACCGTTATCTAATTGTCTATAAAAAACAACAAACGCATCGCCATCAAATACACCCACAGGATTCACCCGCTCAGTACCACCAGAACTTGATGCCACTTGCACTTGACCACTTGCCCACGGCATGCCATTGGCATCAACATACATTGCATAACTTTGCAACGGGCTCACACCGTACCAAGTAAAAAATGCGCCTCCTGCATCATCCGTCAGGAAATTGGGGTACGCACCATATTGCAAAGAATTACTCGTCATAACAGACGCGATTTGCGTCCATACCTCTACACCGTCAACATCAAATAATTGCGCCTTTAGCACTTTCGCTCCAGAAAATGTTGTGTATTGCACAAAGGATGCAATAACACTTCCATCAATAGATGGCTGAATATCAGCAACGGCTAGTGTTCCTCCAAGTGGATCGTCTATCGATGGCGGGTTCTCCCACAGGAAATCTCCGTTACTGTTGAGCCGTTGAAAATTTGAAACATTTTCACTAATCCACCCTGCAACAACATCGTCGTTTGATGCAGTGATCACCGGCGAAGCAACGAACGCTCCACCTCCTTGTACTGTTTTATTCCATCGTATGTTTCCCTTTGGACCAACAGAAGAAACAACAATTCCATCCCCTCCAAGCATATCTTTTCTATACACAACCACTGCGTTTCCTGCGCTATCTACAGCCAATTCAAAATCCATTGTCCAAGAATAGTTTCGGTCGGCAATTAAGATTCCATTTTCTTGCCACATCGCATTCCCAAGCGCATCAAGCCGTTGCATATACACATCGTATCCCCCGTTTCTACTATCAAACCAACTGATATAACAACCACCATCGTTTGTTGCCACTATTTTTGTGATGGCTTGTTCGCCACTTGCGTTGCAAATCGCAACATTTGAATCGGGCGTACTTGGCCACTGCGCTAATGCATTGCTTGAAAGCACCAATAGAACTATGAATATTCCCATTGGTTTAGTATGGCATGGCAAGATACCAATTACAACAGAATTACACGAAATAAGGATATAAGACTGATAGCGATGCACCATGATGATGCTACTCTTTTTATTGTTCGCAGTTTCGATGCTCTTAGGGTGGTTTGGTAAGCGAAAACCAGCCATTGTGCTTTTTCTCATTACGATCGCTCTCTGCGCATTTTGGTTTAAACACCATGCAACTGATCCCCTCAATATAAATATCTAACTACCCATGACACCAAACTGCGCCCGAAAACTCAATACTCTTTTCTTATTCATGATTTGCATACCGCTCATTGGCGCGTATTTCATTCAATTTATTGATGGGGAACTTCCGTGCCCCCTTTGTTTGCTTCACTAGCATTTTGGCTTGCCTTTGGCATTACTGCCTTGAACATTTGCACCACGTTCTTAGAATGCGGCATTGGACAATGCCCCGACAACCCAACTAGTTACTTAGAACTTCTGTAACTTTCGTCCCCTTGTACAACTCATACCGCAGCAATCGACAATCGATTTCTGCATTTATAAACGGAGTTCGCCTGGCAACTTTCAATCGAATCGCAGCAATGAGTGGCTTGCCTGAAGTAAACACATACCCATCCCAGCCAGCGCAATCAGTTTTCAAAAAGTCACCGATACGTTTATACGTTGCAACAAGATCGTCGTCTTCACCAAGACGCATGCCGTACTCGCCATGTACCACAACATCACCCACTTCGCTTGGCATAGGCGTTTCAGAAAAATCGCACACATGAAAATCAATAAGGTGGTCGACGCCAGCAGTTACAGCGTTCTTCTTCGATGCATCTATTGCATCTTCCTCAATGTCTGTTGCAATGATTGGCGCGGGATCTTTCTTTGCAAGAAGTTTCTTCGCATCTGCCCGTTGCTGAGTCCACGCATCTTTGTCTGAGGTTAACCAGTTATTGCAAGCATAATTACTTCGCAGCAAACCTGGCGCACGTTGTTTAGCGATCAGCGCCGCCTCAATTGCAATCGTTCCCGAGCCACACATAGGAACTACGAGTGGCTTCGAGCCATCGTATTTCATTTCCATTAAAACAGAGGCAGCAATCGTTTCACGCATAGGTGCCATAAATGGCATTTTCCGATAACCGCGGTCTGAAAGTTTCCGCCCAGTCATGTTCAAATAAATACGCGCCTTGTTGTCCACCCAATGCATATGCACAACCATGCCCTCGGTGCTTGAGCCAGAATCTGGGCGCTTACCGCTTGCCGAAATGAGTTTATCGCAAATCGCATCTTTTAATCGCATGTTCGGGAACATGGAATTTGTAATTGTTTCGTTCCGAACATTCGACGTAATTGACAAGAATCCCGCTGGGTCAATCACTCTGTCCCAAGGCAACCGTTTTGCTTCACTGTACAGTTCGTCTGCATTACGGCAATTGATGTCGGCAAATCGTTGCAGCACATGAAACGCAGTTCGCAAACGCAAATTAAGCATCATGCAGTCTTCCATCGACGCAATAATTTCTACGCCGGTTTTGTCCATAGAGAGCACTTCGAAACCGAGTGCTTCTACTTCTTCTTTTAGGTACGAGGCAAGACTTGGCGCGCAAGTCACACGTGTTTTACGTTTTGGATCGTTTGCATTCATAGGAACTCTTTATTTTATATGAAATCGAGCCAACAATGGGCGAGACAGGATTCGACATCTTGGATTGCAGTTGCAATCCAAGATGCCGGATCCTGTCTCGGGATCCTTCGTACTCTAGACAAGGGATGGGCGTTTCGCTCTTTCCTTGCCTAGAGTACGAAGGAGCTAAATTCCCAATCAATGAGCTTCCAACTCATTAATTGGGAATTGCCCATTAAACAACCCACTGCTTTTGCAGTGGGTTATTTAATGGGCGAGACAGGATTCGAACAAGCCCTGCTGATGAAGTAAAAACCAAGAAAAGCACAAATGGTGGCACAGAATACGCACCACTTCAAAACAAAATCACATTGATGGATGAGTTGTTGGAGGGTATTCGAGACATTGCCACATGATGTAGTGGGGATATAGATGTGGAATTGTTATTCGGCAACTACAGTAACAAAAACGTCTGAACGTTCTTGGAGTCGCAACAAAATATCACTCCACTGGGTGCGACCAGCAAGTTCTTCTGCACTGGCAATACATGTTAACTGATTGATAGTCTCAACCAACATTGCTTTCCCTTCTTCAAGTAAGTTCGCCTCCACCATTGTGGTCACCATGCCTGTTACCTGGTCATCAAAATCAGATTGGGAAGCAAGTTCTCTTGGGCTCTCTACCGCACGGAGAGTAAGCAATTCAATGCTTTCTTTGCAATCTTTAATCCCTGCTTCCTGATTTTCGCCCATTGCAATAAGGAGTTGACCTCGAAGTGAAAGCATGAAAGCTAGATCACGTGGTCTTCGTGCATGATTTGGTTCAGCACGGTTAACGGAGCGTGTAATTTTCACTGCTTCATTAAGTTGGGCTAAAGCAACTTCTGGATTGTGCGAACTCATCTGCTTTGAAAGACCGTACAACGCAATTGCAACCCCTCTCTGTCTACGAGTAGACATTGGATCTTTTTCTAGTAAGGTTCGAGCATATGTAAGCCCGTCTTTGAAGGCATTCTGAGCTTCTTCTGTTTCTTCAAGCAATACAAGTACATTGCCTAATCCCTGAAGTGATGATTTCTGCACATCGATACCTTTAATATCACCTGTATCGTCGTAGTATTGTTTTCCTGCTTGCTCTCGTTCTCTATACATTTGTGCAGCTTGCTGTAATGCAGCATTTTTAGCATCTTTGT
>CAWLAZ010000063.1:0-8325 GCA_963854955.1 Phycisphaerae bacterium
TCCGAACTTGGTATGTCTATTTTAAAAGCACGCGTTGGCGATGTCGTTGGCGTAAACCTTCCGGCTGGGCGCACAGAATTCGAAGTTCTTTCTATTGAAGATTAACCTAAACAAGGGGTCTGGTACGTACTAAAAAAGTCCCTCGCCTGAAGGCAAGGGACTCATTTACTAAATACTAGTTTACTTACAGAGTATTAACATGGTCCCCAGCCAGCAATCAATTCGAGCAAGTCTGAAACATCTACAGCACCGTCACTGTTTAAGTCGCCAGAACAACCTGCACATGCACCCCATTGCCCAATCATAGCTAGAACATCGGTAACATCAGTAAAGCCATCACCGTTCAAGTCTGTTGGACACAGAGGGCCTCCGCCCAAGCCAAGGTTATTCCAGTAAAGGTTGCGATTCTCGTGCACGGCATCTGCACCGTCAAACCATTGAATATTCGTAAGCATTTCAATGCCTTGACCTGACTCCACAGAAAGGCTCACTAATCTATGACCAAGAGCAGTACCTGCACCTACAGAAGCCATTGGGTCATCTGGAATAACGAACCAAATGCCGTTATTCATTTCTATACCTGCAGAGCTATTAAACCCAACACTATCAAAACCAAGGAACAGTGGCTCTCCATCTGCAGAATCTGCTGAACCAATAGTTACGAATGAATCGTACACCAAGTCAATACCAAATGGTGCATCAAGTATTCTGTCATGCGGGCCATCTGCGCCATATTGAGATTGATGCATTGCAATTAATGAAGCTGTTCCGTCAAAGTCTGCATTTGTCCAAGCGCGTACTTGAAGGAGATCTGTATCCTCACCGAATACAGAAACCATTCTTGTATTTGGGTCGACACTTGGGAAATACAAATCGTACGTTTCCATAGATTGGCCATCACTTCGTGACCATGATCGTAATTCATAATTAAGTTGGTCTGCAGTAGTACCGCAACCAGTGTCAGCACAAATTGTATTGTCGCCATACCAATTGCCCGTGCAATCTGCAAACAAAGTTTGTGAACAATCAATGCCTACGCAGCAAGCTCCAAGAGCACAGCCAACTGTTGAGCAATTCGTAGCATCACCTTCGTATAAACCACCAGCGTTAGTGCATTCTGATTGCGTGGTTACAGAGCAGTTAGAATTCAAGCAGCACGCACCCGTCGGAGCCGCACAAATCAATCCATTACAAACAGAATCATCGCCTTGATAAGAACCGCCAGCGATTATGCAAGCAACTTCTTCAGAAATTGAGCATACATAATTAATACAGCAAGCGCCAGTTGGAGCAATGCAAGATACTTGAGCGCAAGTAGTATCATCGCCTTGGTAATCGCCACCACCAGTTGAACAGATAGCCTGTGTCGCTTCGATACATTGGCTACCTATACAACAAGCACCTATTGGATCCGCTGGTCCGCAAGTCAAACAGTTAATGGAGTTTGCAAAAGAGTTAATTGAATTAATAGTACTTGAAGTAAACTGGTTGGAACAAGTTATCCAGGGGTTCATTGTATAGCTTGTACAGTCACAATGACCAGCACCCCAGCCGTGCCCTAATTCATGTGAAGTCAAATCTGTTGAGCAGCCAAAACTACCACAACAATCTGATTGTGCTAAACCATATTTCACACTTGAACAAACTGATGAAAGCCAAGCGATACCAATCGTACTTCCTTGCATTGATTTACCCGTAAATAAATGAGCGATATCGTGTGCGATTCCACCTTGATTATTTTGCCATTCAGAACGAAATTGGTTTAAGAGTGTTTCAGCATCAGTGGATGTGTATGGGTCGTTTGGACTTGAGCGAACAATAATACTTGAAATTGCGTGCGTTAAATTAACACTGTTTTCGTACTGGACATTCACACTATTAATTACTGAGTTAATTTGAGATTCTGTTTGACTTCCCCAATCTTGGTAATACTCATAATCTGCGTCAACGCCTAATTCAGCAGTACATATTGTTCCACCTCCAGTTCGAGACTGTTGGTTCGCAACAAAATTCGCTTGCATGGACAAAATCTTTCCAACGTCTACTCGATCTTCTGCAGCACAAATTCCACCTGATGGGATAATGTCTTCGTTACGATAGAAGGCATATAAGTTTTCAGGTGCTCGGTCTATTTTAAAACCAACTGGCTCCATCCAATATTCAAGGCCATCCGAAAAGCGGATTCGAGCATGCAATCCATCTTCCATTAATGAACCAGCAACAACGCTCCCTTCCATGCCAACGATTGATCCTCGTAAAGTACGAATTGGCCCAGCGGGCACTTCATACAATTCACCAGCGTCATCTTGCATGAATAATGTGTATGTATCGGAACGAACTGAATGAGGCTCAAGTTCTATCGTGTAAGTAGTATTTTCAATAGGAATATCTATTCGAATCGATCGCTCAGGCGTTGGGTTAATATGTAATGTTGTGTGCCAACTATGTTCAAGGTGCAAAGTTGAGTTGATTGCGAGATCAAAATTTTGTCTGTTACCAAAATCAACCTCTGCCACCGCTGGCGACAGGATTGAACATGCAGCTATCATTGCTAGATGTGTTGTAATACTGCAGAAGTTCATAAGCAGTTCTCCTTTGTTTTCTGTTTCGCCAACCTAGATAAATGTAATTCTTATACAAATACATTCGCAACGAATATCAACCGGTTTCATACGCGTGGCTATAAACCCCACTAAACATAAGAGTAGACATACGTTCATTTAAATACCATTAATTCATATTTGTATTGATTATCTTTATTTTTACTGTAAAAAAAGACCCTCGCCTGAAGGCGAGGGTCTTTGAAAATAACTTACTGTAGAAAAATTAATCAATAACGTTGATTTCGCCTTCTTGACCAAAATTGCAATGAGGTATACAGAAATATGGAATAAATGTAGGTGCGTTGCTTGGAACAACCCATGTAAATACAGGGTCATCATTATCAAGGGGTGCGTCAAAAAGTCCGTCAGCAGTGCAATTGTCACCAGAAGTAACGGTATGGTTACCGCCAATTCTCGTCCAGATGATTGTATCACCACGGCGCACATCTAAAATACTCGGTGAGAATACGGCACCATCTACTGCAACATTAAATGTTTCTGGTTCGCTGCAAGCACCCCATGCGCCAATGACTTGCAGGAGATCTGTCACGTTGACAGACCCGTCGCCGTTCAAGTCTCCCGAGCAACCGGAGCATGCGCCCCATTGACCGATCATTTCGAGCACATCGCCAACATCGGTTGAGCCACTGCCATCCAAGTCTGTTGGGCAATCGTTGCCAATGCCGCCAAGGCCTTCGTTGTTCCAGTAAATATTACGGGTCTCATGCACAACATCAGCACCGTCAAACCATTGAATATTTAACAACATTTCTACACCTTGACCAGCTTCGACTGAAACGCTCAACAGCCTGTGGCCTAAAGCCGTACCAGCACCGATTGATGCTGATGGATCATCAGGAATCACGAACCAAATACCGTTATCCATTTCAACACCTGCTGAGCTATTGAAGCCAGCAGAGTCAAAACCAAGGAAGAGCGGCTCGCCGTTTGCTGAATCGTCTGATCCAACAGTCACGTAGGAGTCGTACACCAAGTCGTCGCCAAATGGCGCATCCAATAGACGGTCGTGCGGGCCATCTGAACCATATACAGATTGGTGCAACGCTATAAGAGATGCACTGCCATCAAAGTCTGCGTTGCTCAATGAACGAAGTTGCAGCAAGTCTGAATCTTCGCCAAACACTGCAACCAATTTTGAGTTCGCATCTGAACTTGGGAAGTACATATCGTATGTTTCCATGGAAGAACCATCGCTTCGTGACCATGTTCGCAATTCGTAATTTAACTGATCCGCACCAGCGCCACAACTTGTGTCTGCACACGTTGTGTTATCGCCGTACCAACTTCCAGCACAATTATCGAGTAATGTTTCTGAACAATCAATACCGACACAACATGCTCCTAAAGAACAACCGGTCGAACTGCAATCTGAACCATCGCCCGCGTACGAACCACCAGCGCTTGAGCACTCTGGTTGTGTGTAGTCATAACATGAACCATTCACGCAACATGCACCCATTGGCTCGGAGCAATCTGCAGACCCGCAACTTGTGTTATCGCCTTGGTAAGTACCACCACCTGCAAGGCACGTTGATTCATATGTATCGATGCATTGATTTCCTGAAATGCAGCAAGCACCAAGTGGATCGCCGTTTGAAAGACAGTTCACTGAATTCGCATACGCAGTAATCGAAGATACCGATGTTGATACAAAAAGATTCGCACACTGAAGAGATGGGTACATTGTGTTATATGCCGGACTATTTACGTGACCAGCATTCCAGTTGTGCCCGATTTCGTGCGCCGAAAGATCCGTCGTGCAACCAAAACTACCACAACAATCTGATTCCACTAAGCCGTATGCTGAACTTGTGTAACAAACTACACCAAGCCAAGCAATACCGATTGTGCTTCCTTGCATACTCTTGCCTGTAAAAAGGTGTGCAACATCTCGAGGAATTGAACTTTGATTTGAGTTCCACTCACTACCAAATTGATCGAGTAATGTTTCAGCATCGGTTGATGTGTATGGATCATTCGAACTTGAACGAACAATAATCGTTGTAATTTCGTGTCGCAAACTGACGTCACTTTCATACTGTTGATTAATACTATTAATCACAGAATTAATTCGTGTTTCAGTGCCACTACCCCAGTCTTGATAATATTCGTAATCTGTATCAACACCAAGTTGCGCAATCTGTAATCCACCACCGCGATTTGCCTGCGCGCCATTATCGTAGTTAGCAAGCATGTGCAGCACGCTACCTACTTTTTGATGATCTTCTGCAGCGCAAACGCCACCTGAAGAAATGATGTCGGCTGTTTTATAGAAAGCATAGAGATTTGAATTTTCACGTCCAATTTTTTCGCCAACTGGTTCCATCCAAAACTCTTGTCCATCCGCTAAACGAATTCGAGCAACAAGACCGTATTCCATAAGGGTTGCCGATGCCATACTTCCAGGAAGTTCGGCAATGGTTCCTCGCATCGTTCGAACAGGACTTGCAGGCACTTCATACAGTTCGCCTTCATCATCTTGCATAAAGACTTTGTAATCTTCATCTCGCACGGAGTGCGTAGAGAGTTCTAACGTGTAGGTCATTCCTTCAAATGGAATAGCAATAGAGATATCGCGACCAACTGTTGGGTTCACGCGAATTCGCGCGTGCCAACTATCTTCTAGACGAAGTGCTGAGTTAATTTCACGATCAAGTGAGCTTGCGTTTGAAAAACCAATTGTGTGGGCTGTAACAGCGGTTGTACATAAGGCCGTCACGCAAAGCGTAAGGCATGGTGCTATGGAACGAAGGTTCATAAACTCTCTCCTACTAGTAAAAGTGCGACCCCACCATGGAGCCATCAATACACTATTCGTGTATGCAAAGTCAATGGTTGCGGATTTTTTCCACAACCAACAATAAAGTCCCCTTCAAACAACCCCGAGGATACTGGTTATTCGGTGAAATACCACTTTTAATTAAGAATAAACTGCATTTATTCATCTTTAATCGCATTTAATTGTGTCCGATTCGCCCTTGAATTCACACTGGGTAATGTACGCAGTCACATTATGTTGAATAGTGCATGCACCGTCTGATTTTACTTCGTTGATTCTACTTTGACTTCATGAATTCTACAGGCGCACATATTAATCACTCTGATTATTTGTTGTTGTAACTGATTTGACGATTAAAACATAGAGTTAGGTTGATTCTCCTCCTTTGTTAAGTGCTGGAACCTATACCTTAAAAAATTCGTTAATCGATACCTCATCTGCACCACTTTTTCTATAGAACGTCTTTGACCCTCTGAGAGAATTTGAGACAATTTGCCATGTGTTTTTTTGTCCCCTACGCCACCCAAATGGAATCTGCATGCATAGCGTTAACTAAAGCACCATGGAACAATACGCTGGCCTTATTCCACCAGCCCCCACCAGCGAGCCCGCAAAAATAACCTCAGCGGGTGCTTGACCCGCCAAGGTTAGGAGGAGAGAAATGATACTTTGCATTCGTTTGTAGCTTCCATGCGCCCAATACAAAACGAAAGCGCGGTCTGCGTACTACAGTTAACACAAAAAATATGCTTTTTATGAATAAAAATAAGGTTTACAATTCTTCTGCAGCACCCCCTTGACCACCGGCGAGTCCATGCTAAAATCTCCATTCCAATTGGGGCGGTAGCTCAATTGGTTAGAGTACCGGCCTGTCGAGCCGGATGTTGCGGGTTCGAGTCCCGTCCGCCTCGCTTAGAAAAAGATTAAAACCCACTGCAAAGCAACGGGTTTTTTCTTTGCCCTTTACTCGGCAGACAACGTGTTGCGTTGCAACTCGTAAGCGAATTCGTCGCTTGGGTCACTGCTGTGTTTTTCATCACTAGCGTGATGAAAAGCAACGGGTTTATCTACCGCGGGTAGATAAACTATTTGCATTCGGCCCAATTGGCGCCAATTGAAGCGTCCGCAACGACAGGCACATCAAGTGACATCGCTGATTCCATCACATCAACGAGTAAATCGCGGACCGCTTCTGCATCTTTTTCGGGAGTTTCCACTACCAATTCATCGTGTATCTGCATCAACAAACTCGCATCTGGAAATGATTCCGCTAACCGCGAATGTACATTGTTCATGGCAACCTTAATTAAATCAGCAGCACTTCCTTGCACCACACTGTTAATAGCCACACGCTCTGCAAGTGCTTGTTGCTGTTTATTTGTTGCGTGGATATTCTGAATTTGTCGTCGGCGATGCTTAATTGTTTCCACATAGCCGTACTCATTCGCCTGATCGACACACGTCACAAGGAACGTATCGATGCCTTTGAAACGCATTTTATAGTCTTCGATAATTTGTTCCGCTCGCTCTGGCGAACACTTTAGTTGTCTAGATAAGCCCCATTTTGTAATGCCGTACACGATTCCAAAATTAACTGCCTTTGCCTCAGAGCGTTGCTCGCTTGATACTTCTTCAATTGCTGTACCAAACACTTCAGATGCGACTGCTTTGTGAATATCTTGACCATCTCGAAATGCTTGCAACAATGCTTCATCGCCACTTAGGTGTGCAAGCATGCGAAGTTCTACTTGCGAATAATCTGCGGCAACAAAAATATTTCCTTCTTCAGGCACAAATGCACGGCGAATTTCACGGCCAATCTCAGAACGAATTGGAATGTTCTGTAAATTCGGATTGCTGCTAGAAAGGCGACCGGTTGATGTTCCGGTTTGATTAAACGAAGCATGTACTCGACCTGTCGCAGGATTGATTGCATCAACCAACGATCCAAGATATGTGTTCACAAGTTTCGTTAATTTTCGATACTCCAGAATAAGCGAAGGCAATTGCGTTTCAATTTCTGGGTCGCCTGCTAATTTTTCTAACACTTCAACATTTGTCGAGTGAAATGTTTTACCCTTTTTCAAAGGCTTTATCCCCAAACCAGGAGCATCACCGAACAACACTTCAGACAACTGCTTAGGTGAATCTGGATTAAACGTATACGGAGCAACTTGTTCAATTTCAAGCTTGAGCTCATCGATTCGTTTTACAATGTTTTCTCGTTGACGATGCAATTCATTTGGGTCAACTTTGATTCCTGCGATTCGCATCGCTGCCAGCACACGAACCAGCGGCATTTCAATTTCATCATAAAGAGTGCGTAATTCACCCGTGAGACGTGGTTCAAACGCATCCCATAACTGAAAAGTAATATCAACATCTTCTGACGCATAAGGATATGCATCAGCAAGTGGGACTAGATTAAAAGTCAATTGATTTTTACCCGTTCCGATGAGTTCTTTGATGGAGAGGCATTCGTAATCAAGTGTGCCGAGTGCAACAGCGTCCATCGAATAACCCGAACGAGACGCATCCACTATCCACGCGGCAATAAGCGTGTCATGAAGTGGGCCTTGCACAACAACGCCTGCATTTTCAAGCACAACGAGGTCGTACTTGATGTTATGGCCAATTTTCGCAATGGATTCATTTTCGAACATTGGGCGAAGCGCCTCAATGACGGCCTTTTGTTCCAGATGCTCTTCTGGACACATCGTGGGTATATACGCACCATCACCTGCACCCAACGAGATAGAAATACCGCAAAGTTTCGCCTTCATTGGATTCAATCCTGTTGTTTCTGTATCGATTGCGATAATGGTCGCTTTCGAACACTTCTTGATAAGTGCGTCGAGTTTTTTCTTTGTGTCGATCAAAGAATACCCTGCGTTGTACGCAGGATGGTCACGATCAGGCCCA
>CAWLAZ010000064.1:0-8249 GCA_963854955.1 Phycisphaerae bacterium
TTCTGTTTTACTTTTACGTCGATATAAATCAGACGATTCATTTGAAGAACAACGCCAAGCAAGAGAACTATACACCGGCAGAGCGATGCAGCGCGCGTTGAAGCATCTTGCAAGAGCGCGCAACGCAGCCGATCTTGACAACCGGCAAGCCATTGACGCAGTGATAAAAGAAACTCGTTCATTAACAGACACATCAGGCAAGCGAGCAAATCTTGGTTCGGGAAATACAGAGTTTCGTGAAGTGGAACGCATCTTTATCTTTTTGCAAATTTTAACTGCATGTTTCGTTGCTTTTGCGCACGGCGCTAACGATGTTGCAAATGCAATTGGACCACTTTCTGCGGCGGTGCAAACCATTCAAGATGGCGTAGTTGCTGCAAAATCAGTTGTTCCCATGTGGGCGCTTGCCCTTGGCGGTGTTGGCATTGTGATTGGACTTGCAACATACGGATGGCGCGTGATGGAAACCGTCGGTAAAAAGATTACAGAACTGACACCTTCTCGTGGTTTTTGTGCGGAGTTTGGCGCGGCAACCACCATTGTTATTGCGTCCAAAATGGCGCTTCCAATTTCAACAACACATACGCTTGTAGGAGCAGTGCTCGGTGTTGGGCTTGCGCGAGGTATTGGTGCAGTTAATCTCACTACCGTTCGCGACATTGCAATCAGTTGGGTCATTACTATTCCGGCCGGTGCTTTACTTGCCATTATCTTCTACAAAACACTCGACTTCTTCTTTTAAGCACCCAATGAATCACCCCACAGGTAATTCGTTAGGGTTTTTTTAGAACCTGTCAGCAGAAGCCTTATCCCACAAGTGAGCGAACCATTCATTTTTGCTGCCATTAATAAGTTCATTTGGCGCCAGCCAATCAAATAAATGCTTATATGTTTTGTGGTGCAACGTGCTCGTTCGGTGACAAAGCATGCTTGGCGACAATTCGCTTGGGTGTTCAAGGCCACAAGCCGCGACAACTTGCGCCAAATCATCAATTGTATTGCGATGATAATTAAAAACACGTTGTCCCTTGTCGGTAACAACGAGCCCACGTTGCCGACGTTTATCTTGGGTTGCAACACCTACGGGGCACGAATTTGTTTGGCAACGCATTGCTTGAATGCAACCAACGGAAAACATAAACGCTCTTGCGGCATTGCACCAGTCAGCACCAAGTGCAAGCACTCGGCCCATTTGAAATGCACTGGTTATTTTTCCCGCAGCGCCAATTTTTATTTTGTCTCGAACTCCGCATCCAACCAAAACATTTTGCGCGAATATAAGTCCGTCTATAAGTGGCGAGCCCATGTGGTCTACGAACTCAATTGGTCCAGCACCAGTTCCACCCTCACCACCATCGATCACTATGAAGTCTGGATATATCTCAGTTTCAATCATCGCCTTGCAGATACCCATGAATTCGTCTGGCCTACCAATACACAATTTAAATCCAGCGGGCTTGCCTCCAGATAGGTCGCGAAGTTTCGCCAAGAATTCAAGTAGCCCCTTCGGTGTGGAAAACGCTGTATGAAATGCAGGAGAAACACAATCAACACCTTCAGGCACGCCGCGAGATTCGGCAATTTCTGCAGAAACTTTTGGTCCTGGCAATATCCCGCCGTGCCCCGCCTTGGCGCCTTGCGAAACTTTTATTTCCACCATTTTTATGTTGTCAATTTGCGCTGTTTCACGAAACATGTCTTCGTTAAATGTTCCATCTTCGTTCCGACACCCAAAGTAACCGCTGCCGATTTCCCAAACTAAATCCCCACCTTCTTTGCGGTGGTATTTACTGCACCCACCTTCTCCAGTGTCGTGATAAAATCCACCAAGTTTTGCTCCGCGATTAATTGCCATGATTGCGTTTGCGCTCAGTGCCCCAAAACTCATCGCAGAAACGTTAAGAACAGATGCCGAATACGGCTGCTTGCACTCGCTGCCGCCGATTGTGACTCGGAATGATTCGGTCGACTTTGGCTTCGGTGCGATTGAATGCGAAAACCATTCGTATTCTTCCTTATACACATCAAGCTGCGTGCCAAATGGTTTATCATCAAGCACGTTTTTTGATCGTTGGTAAACCACGCTTCGGTGATTCCTGTCGTAAGGTCTGCCTTCTGTGTCTCGTTCAATAAAATATTGCATAATTTCTGGTCGTAACTTTTCAGCGACGAAACGAAGGCGGGCAAGCAACGGGTAATTTCGTAATAAGCTGTGGTTTGTTTGTATAAGGTCGTACGTACCAAGAAGCGCACATGCACCAAAAAACGCAACGCCTATGTAGTTCCATGGTGAAACATAGAGGGCTAAATACAAAAACAAACCCGCGGCAAGTACGCTTAAAATATATGGAAAAAATCGCATAAAAAATTCCTTTTCTTTTCTTATAGTTTACAGGATGTTTGAAGCTAAACTATACGGATGCCTACTTACGAATATTATTGTGAAGCGAACGGTGAAACCATTGAAGTTATCCACTCGATGAGCCGTGAACTCGAAACATGGGGGGAGGTTTGCGAGTTACTTGAGAAAGATTGCGGTGAAACACCACAAGAATCACCAATCATTCGTCAGTTGTCAGCGATTGCTTCGTTGTTACCAAAGGGTGGTACGGGACCGCGCGGAGGTTCCGGAGGCAGCTGTTGTGGCGGTGGAGGATGTGGTTGCCACTAGTTATTTAAGGTAAACTACCGTTCTCACGTTTGGGCCTGTGGCGGAATTGGCAGACGCAGGGGACTTAAAATCCCCCGAGGATTAAACCTCATGAGGGTTCGAGTCCCTCCGGGCCCACTTGTTCAAAGAAACGAAGCGATTGACGTTAACGCGGTAAATCGCTTTTTCTTTTCACTTCGCGTCCCCATTGTGTTTTATAGGGACAGCCTCTTAAAAATCCCAATCAACTATTGGCGCGGGAACGCAAACTATCCGATCGATTGCCTGGATGAGTTTTTCACTTGCTGTAAAGTCACCCGTCACCGACACGGCCTCGGCAGTAGAAGAACCAAACCAAATTCGAGAAAAATCATTGACGGTGCACGAAATTGTTTCGAGCGATTCGTCATGGCCTTTGGTTGCCGTGGATGTATCACTAAGGCGAACAATCCAGTTTCCACCAATTCCCTTCCAGCCATCCGCTTCATTTAAATATTTCTCAATCGGGTCATTGAGTTCCAAATTAAACGCAACAGGCTCACCGCACAACTTCATTGCGCCAACACATACAGGTAAATCAAGAATTCTGCACTGCATCCAGATTTGGCTTACGACATCGCTGTCAAAATCACCGCCACGCCTTGCGCGAAGTGTTGCGAGAGGGCGGCTTAAAAAATCTTGCATCTCAAGGCGAGGAGGATCTGCCATTCGGATGCCATGCACTTGATCCGAAAGTGATTTCAATACACTCAACAATTCAATAAGTTGTTCATGTGTTTCCCAACTGCTGAACCAGATGTTGTACGGGCCATGCTCTGCTTTTGGTTTTATCCACAAAAAATGGGTAAGTTCACCCTTTTTGCTTTCAAACCCAAGACCAAAACTTTTTTCCTCCCAAATGGTAGTGGCTAATGTTTCACCAGCCCCGTTCAAAGTACAGCCACCGTGGTATCGTTTTCTTCTGCACCTACAATCGTGCATTGCCTTCGCATCGTCTTTACTTAACCGCTTGGGAGCACGGGTTAACCGCGGTGCCTTTAAATACGCTGGGTCGAATGTTGCAATGCGATGGTTGACAGTGTTACCGAACCCAAATTTATCGTAATACCCTTGGTCAAACATACCAAGCATCGACATAGCGGCACCATTGTTTGCACTCTCTGCAATGGCGTGGACGGCGACCTTCCCCGCAAGGCCTTGTTGCCTTGCAACTCTGCTTGTGGCGACCCCCGTAACAGCCGAAAATGGAATGTCAGAATTGAGGTACCGGCAAGCGCCCGTGCGGGTTACGACGAACACCTCAACCTCTCCAGAAAGTTCAGCGACAAACGAAGCGCCACCATCTATGTATGCGTTGAAGATATCTTTGTCTGTGTCTTTGCCTTCCATCCACCCGATTTCATGAAAAATGCGCAAACTTTGCTTCAAGTCTTTAGTTTCGTAGGGTCGTACCATCGCTCCCACCATCATACGGGGTCTGACCCCAGGAGGCAGACCACTGTGGTCAGACCCCGTGCAATAGTGGACAGTAAACGTCCATATTTCAGTTATCATTTTTTTGCAATTACTCAACTAGTTACATAACACGGGGATACGTTATTATGCCGGCATGAAGAAAAAAATATTGAACGGCCTACTTGTTGCAGTCATCCTTTTGATTTGTGTTTCAATCATTGGCATTTTGGTCCTTGATGGCGTTGCGCAATCGGTCATTCAGGCAAAGGGTTCAGAAGGTCTTGGCGTGGCGGTTAAGCTTGACAGTGTCCACATTGGATTATTTTCTAAATCATCTTCGCTCAATGGTCTCCGAATTGCAAATCCAGAGAGTTTTATCACCGAAGAAAAGCCAGATTTATTGACGGTTAAGGAAGCCACCGCCGACTTTAGTGTGTTGCAGATGTTTGACAAGGAAGTGGAAATTCAAGACGTCGTTATAGAAGGCGTTGTGCTCTATTTGCAACAAATTGACAGGAAATCAAATATTGAAACGCTCATTAACACAGTTTCGAGTGACAAAACTCCTGAGGCGTCGCACCCCGACCCGCCATATACGATTAAAAACTTCACTATTCGAGACATTACCGTTATCGCCAATGGAAAATTTACGGTGATTAATTCAGGTGATGTTACAGCACATATAAAAGAAATTGTAATGCACGATATTGGCGGTGATGGCGATGCGGAAGTTGCGACTGAAGCAATAACTGCGGCAATTACACACGCAATTATGGATCATTTATCTAAACGCCCAGCAGAGGGTTTTTCAAAACTTGCGTTTTCGCGCGTGACTGGTTTGATAAACGATCTTCCCGTGTTTCACCAACTAGGTATTGGTAATGCATTGCAAAGCGCGACCGATACAGCGGGGAAAGCTGTTGATGGAATTATTGGCGGCATCAATAATTTGTTCGGTGGCGGCAAAAAAGACACGCCAGCTAAAAATTAATCTACCCGCGGTAGATAAACCAACTGGAATTGCTTCGTGAACTCGCGGGTAATTAAATTACAGCCATGTATCGTCGCGATGGAACCACCGCGGCAGTTTTCCCCAAACACGAGTGGGGATTGCCAACAGAATAAACCCAATGCCAAACAAAGTGACGAGCGGCACAAGTGGCTCTGGAATGGCATCCGAAGCAAACACAGCAGCAATGAGCGACGCCACGCCAATTACGACGAGCAATCGTCCCCGAAACGCTACCCATTGACTTCGCTTATCCATGCGCCTGCTACTCCTTGTTGAGCGCATACTACATGAAAATAGGTAATTTGGTGCCTAATCACGGGCAATTTCCAAGCTTGCCAACGACTGCAAGTACATCAGAAACATCAATAACATCGTATGGGGCCGCAACCTCGGCGCCATCGCCACCGGTTCCCCAACTCGCAATCAATTGCAAAACATCACTGACATTCACTGCGCCATCAGCGTTAATATCTTCAACGCAAGTAATAACAGCACTGCCGATATAGGTTTGCCAACCAGAGCTATTTTGAATTTCTCCGATGTACCAAAACACAATATCGTTGTTCGGGTCAACCGTCATATCAAAGTAATCGCCCCAACGACCTTCAGCCCCCACGTCTCCAATAGCAACAACGGTTGCTTCACCAAGCACACCAAGATCGTCATCTGCTTTGCGACCAAGAATTTGCAAAATAGGATTTGTCGTGCTGTTTGCAGTCGCAACCACCACCGCAACCTCACCACGCTTGTTCGCTGCAATTGCAGGAAAGAAGCTCGACATCGAATTTGGAACAGTCGTGTCGCCGCTTTGTTTTAATGAAGGGGGCGTTGCTGGCCAGTTAGACAAATCAACTTCATACCAACGTCCAACTGCATCCACGCCGCTACCACTGATGCCGTGCGCGGTCCATAAACTGCCATCTCGATAATGTGAATTCATAATTCTTCCATCAAGGGCACTAATGGTGCCTCCAGGATTTGGCACTCCGCCACCTGGAGTTCCATGGTTTGGTACTGCTACAAATTCGCTGATCACAGATGGGTTTGCTGGATCGTTTATGTGTGCAACGCGAAGTTCAGTTGAATTTCGTCGACCAACAAAAAAAGCTGCGGGTGAATCACCATAATGTTGCGCACACTGCATGCTTGCGTGTCCCGCCTTGCGCACATCTGCAATGACAACAGGGTCACCAATAAGCATTGGCGCTTTGTCGAACACGCGATAGAGTACTCCACCAAAATTACCGTTATTTAAACCAAACAAATTGTTTGTAACGTAGTAATATCCATCATCAAAACCAAATCCAGGATAATCCACCCAGTATGTATTTCCATTTCCGGTGTCTGTAAAGACCGACCATGTTCTATACTTGTACCAAATGCCATTCGGGTCACTGTCATCACTGACGGCAATAGTAATCCATGATTCATCGGAGCCATATTGCTCTAACGCAAGCACAACAAAACGCTCTGCGTGCGCGTCATAAAAACATTTTGGATCAAAGGTAAAACCACCAGCGCCGACTTCTTCGAAAAAGCCAGGGTTACCACTACTGTTTAACAGTGCCGAAAACTCTTCATTGCCCTCTTTGTCGTAAAACGCAATTGCCATGTTGACGGTTGCAACGATGTGATTTGGACCAACGGCAAGTGAAGGGTCTGGTGGATTCCACGCCGTGTTTGCAATTGCGTCGAACCCGCTCAAATCATGAATGGCAGTCGTGGAGTTTCCAATTCCAGCACGCAGTGCGTTGGCGGGACCTTCTTCATCAAATCGAGGTTTTTTATGTGGAGGTAAAAACTTTGCGGGGCGGGGGTGCGCACCTGCGATTGGCCCGTCTATCTGGTGTTGATCAGCAAAATCATTCGTGTTAATTATGGTTGGCGTTGCCGTCCAAAAATAAGGGACATTATCTTGGGACACGTCAATGGTTGGAACATCTTTGGGCGTTTCCCACGTTTTTGCATTTGGTCGTGGTCCATCTGGGCCGGCAACGGTGTACGCTTTGACAGCACAGCCACCTAGAATGATAAAAAGGGTCAGAATTGACAGGAGAAGTAGTTTTTGTGTTTTCATGTTCATAGCGTATCCGATATCGGCAAGATTACCAAAGGTAATCTTGTTTCTTGTAGAATATGTTTATTGATGTATTTTAGCCAACATATTGCAGCGTTCTGCTTAGGCATAGCGAGGATTCAATTTTGAAAATACTTGTTACAGGCGCAGCAGGATTTATTGGTTCAGCAGTTTCACAGAAACTGCTTGACCGTGGTGATACCGTTGTTGGTCTTGACAATATGAATGACTATTACAGCGTCGAACTCAAAGAAGCACGTTTAGCTCGATTGCAACCAAACGATGCATTCTCATTTTGCAAATTGGATGTTGCAGACCAAGCAGGAGTGGAAACATTTTTTGCTAACGGACAATTCGATAAAGTCGTTCACCTTGCGGCACAAGCAGGCGTGCGATATTCAATTGAGAATCCACACGCGTATATAAGTAGCAACATCGTTGGTTTTACAAACATTCTTGAAGGTTGCCGGCACAATAAAGTACAACATCTTGTTTATGCATCTTCAAGTTCAGTGTATGGGTCAAACACAAATATGCCGCTCTCGGTCCACGACAACATCGACCACCCGATGTCGCTCTACGCTGCAACTAAAAAAGCAAACGAACTGATGGCACACACCTATAGTAACTTGTTTGAATTGCCCACTACTGGGCTGAGATTTTTCACGGTGTATGGGCCTTGGGGAAGACCAGACATGGCGTTGTTTTTGTTTACAAAAGCAATTCTTGCAGGCGAAAAAATGCCTGTTTTTAATTATGGAAAACATACGCGCGACTTTACCTATATTGATGATATTGTGGAGGGCGTTGTTCGAGCTCTTGATAAAACAGCTGAACCCAATCCAGATTACGATGCAAGTAAACCAGATCCCGGTACAAGTTCTGCGCCATGGCGCGTGTACAACATCGGAGGCGGCAAACCAGTTGAACTGCTTCGGTATATTGAACTTATCGAAGAAGCAACTGGCAAAAAAGCAGATATAGAATTGTTGCCACTTCAGCCCGGCGATATTCCGGACACAAATGCTGATGTTGAAGCATTAAAAAATGATGTT
>CAWLAZ010000065.1:0-8241 GCA_963854955.1 Phycisphaerae bacterium
CAAAGGTGAAGCACCAGATTTAAACCGAGTGCTTGCGGGCGACACTGTGGATGAGACAACGGCAAAGCGTGAACGTCTTTCAGGAAACGAACGAACTGTTATGGTTGCTGATGCGAAACGTGCTTTAAAACGAATGATCGAGATTACAGAGACAGCATCATGACGATGCACTGTGACCGCCATTTGCTTGAAGTCGATTTACGTTCAATACCAGCGTATAGATTTGATGTTGTGGTTGTTGGGGGAGGTGTTGCAGGCGATGCTGCTGCAATTAGCGCTGCAAGTGAAGGTAAAACAGTTGCCGTTGTCACGAAGGCAAGCTTAAATACCAGCAACACAAACATGGCACAAGGCGGGATGGCTGCGGTTATGACCCAAAGCGATTCGTTTGCCTCGCATATCGAAGATACGATTACGGTGGGTATGGGTCTTTGCAACGAGTCAGTTGTGAAGCAAGTTATCCATGGCGGTCCCGATGCAGTGAAAGAGTTACGAGCACTTGGTGCAGAGTTTGATACAACATCAGATGGTGAACTTGATTGCTCTCGTGAAGGCGGACACAAACACGCGCGTATTGTGCATGCGAACGGCGATGCCACAGGGCGTGAAATGCAACGAGTTCTGACAAATGCAGTAACAGGGCACGACTTGATTACAACCTTTCCAAATACATTTGCTTTAGATATTGTTACCTCTGATGGTGAGGCGTACGGAGTGGTTGCAAAAGTTTCCTCGGGTGATTTTGTTTTGTTTTCAACGCCAAATATTATTTTAGCCACGGGTGGCGGTGGTCAACTGTATAGAGAAACGACGAATCCAACTATTGCAACAGCGGACGGAGTTGCGATGGCGTTCCGTGCAGGCGCGACGATTCGAGACCCAGAGTTTTTTCAATTTCATCCAACATGTTTGTATATTGCAGGTGCCGCGCGAGTTTTGATTAGTGAAATAGTACGCGGGCACGGCGGTGTTTTACTGGATAGGCATGGTGAACGGTTCATGCCAAATGCGCACGCGGATGCGGATTTAGCACCGCGCGACATTGTTAGTCGTGCAGTATTTCGGCAAATGATTGCAACTAAAGATACAAACGTGTATCTCGATCTATCCGAAGTAGACGGAGATCCACACGTAATGTTTCCTGGCATCAGTAAAATGTGTGGTTTCTTTGGAATCAATATTGCAAAAGATCCTGTTCCGGTTCGTCCAGGTGCCCACTACATGATTGGCGGCATTCAAGTGGATGCTGAAGCGCGGACGAGTATTCCCGGTGTGTGGGCGGTTGGCGAATGTGCAAGCAGCGGTTTGCATGGTGCGAACCGAATGGGATCGAATTCACTTCTTGAAGGTATGGTGCTCGGGCGCGTAGCTGGTCTTTCCGTAGCGAAAGGGACAAGTGAACGCCATCGCCATAGGCCAGAACGTATTCTCAGAAGGAAACTAGATGAAGCACCCCAAGGTATAGAATTAGGGATTTCCGATTTGCTCTATTCAATGAAATCGTTGATGTGGCGCCAAGTTGGTCTTGAAAGAGAAGAATCATCGCTTGATGAAGCGCAGGTGCATCTTTCGTTTTGGTTCGACGCTGTGATGCGTTTGGCTCCCGCTGAGGCAAGAGCGTGGGAACTTGTAAACATGCTCACAGTCGCTAATCTAGCGACTATGGGGGCGCAAGAACGTCGCGAATCACGAGGTGTCCACTTCCGAACGGATTATCTGAAGATGGCGGAACCGAAACACACAATTATCACTCCTTGTGAAATGGAAGATCATTGTGTTGAGGGCTCAATTACGCAGGTCGAGATTGAAAAACCGTTAACTTACGGTTGAAAAGAGGGCCTGAATGCCCTTTCCTACCATTAACCCAATAAAAAGACCACTTGTTGCTATGAGCAGTTTCATGATGACATCTTCTTTTTGAAAGAGCCATTGGTAGCGAATTTTGTAACGATCTTTAATTTTTTTCCAATGCATGTGTACCTTCAAATCGTCCTAAACATAGGGCAACTTAAAGTAAGTACGCAATTTAACTGCAGTTTGTTCCAAAATTAGTGCATGACTCAAACACCCACACAACGAAAGTAAGTCTACTGCGCTCTGTGTGTTTGAATCAGTCTTTAAACACTAAAACGTCTCTAAGAATAAACATTTTCAAAGTAACATCACCTTGAAAAAAGGAAAAGTGATTAGCTGCAGCCCCAGTCAGACATGACGGCGAGGATGTCGTTTACGTTGACAATGCCATCGTTATTGACATCACCAGAGGGATCAGAAGAACCCCACACACTGACAAGTGCAAGCAAATCAGCAACATTTACAGAACCACTGCCATCGACATCGCCAATACAATTTGATGGGCAATGGGGAGCAGCGGCTAGGTGGGTAATAGAAGGAGCATTGCCAGGCTTAAACAATCCTAAATCAAGCGGAGAATCTTCAGGGCCATGATCCGCAGTGAACCAAAAGCTATAGGTACTGCCCCATCGGATCGCATTTGCCCACTCGTTTGTATCGTATGTATCTGTTGACCACGTAATCTCGGAACCGGTAGTAGAAACAGACCAATCAGTACTGTCGATCACTTCACCACTGTGGTAATCAATGTCATTGAAACCGATATCGCTAACAGAAACGCAATCGCCAAGTGGTACGGTGAACGAATTCACGCTTCTGTCACTGTTCAAGTTGTGAATAGCGTATTCATATCGCCATGTGCCATCTTCATTATCAAAAACCCGTACGCCGAAATGAAGCAGTCCTTCATCAGGCACTCGAACCGGTTGCAGGTCAACTTCATCATCGAAAAATTTCCACGCGTTAATTGCAGGTTGCGTGACTTGTGTGGAACTAACAGGCCAAGCATCATCAGTTGAAATAAAGTTAATCATTCGGTAAGACGCATTGTTGTCTTGATTTCCCCATTCTGCATCATCAGGTGAAACATATTGACCTTCAATGAAATACATGGCATCTTCATTTAAAGCTGGATCAATATCAACTTCATCAAGTTGTAATTTTCCCATCATTGAATTGTCCCCAGATGGCGAGATGAAGAATGGGTAATCGTAGTAGCCAGTAAATGCGTTAATAGCTGATCGTGGAGCAATTGCATCTGCATTAAGCCCGGCCCAATAGGTATCAGCGCAGCCAATGCCAAGCGTTGAACAATTGGTAGCTTGGCAAGATCCACAGCCTGGTTCACTAATTGCGCAGAAAGAGTACTTCAGCCAAGCGGTACCTATTTGTTCAAATCGACCATTTTTAATTCTGTAGCAAGTTTGAGCGATTACTGGTATTCGGTTTGTGCCGGTATACCAATCAGCAACCATGTCACCAAAATTACATGATGTTGTTCCAAAAGCAAAAGCATTTACGCCATCTTGTTGCCCGTAAAGGTTCATGTCAAGCCCACCTCCACCACCTGCGTACCAAGTGACTACATCTGGACCTCGCATGCCTTGTGCACCGCCAGCGTCGGATTTGCTTGCAAACATTGTTGTAAACAGTACAGTTACAGCTATAGCCGCTGTTGTTAGTATGAAAATTGGTTTAAGCATAATAGTAGATTCTCATTAATGTCTATCAGAGCATGAATAGGCCTCACGCGCAACATTAAAATCAATGAATCAAGATGTTTGGTAATCTGTACACATGTTTGTAGAACGAATATACGATGAGGACCTCGCGCAAGCCGCGTGGATGATTGGATGCCAGTTGACTGGAGAGGCACTTATAATCGATCCAGAACGCGATGTCTGTAGGTATCTAGACGTTGCAAAACACAACAAATTGACTATTACGGCCGTCGCAGAAACACACATTCACGCTGATTTTCTAAGCGGAACGGCGGAGCTTGCTGCGATTACAAACGCAACGTGCTATCTGTCGAGCCATGGTGGTGATGATTGGTCCTATCAATGGACGAACAAAACAAACGCAAAGGTTCAATTTGTACAAGATGGTGATACGTTTCAGATTGGAAATGTAACAGTTACCGTCGTGCACACGCCTGGCCACACGCCAGAACACATTTGTTTTCTAATTCATGATACTAAGACAAAAGAAGCAATTGGATACGCAACTGGAGACTTTGTATTTGTCGGTGATCTTGGTCGTCCTGACTTGCTTGAAACAGCTGCTGGTATTGAGGGCGCGATGCATGCTTCGGCACAACAACTACACAAAACATGCCAACGATTTATGGAAATGGATGAGTTTGTGCAAGTCTGGCCAGCCCATGGCGCAGGCAGTGCTTGCGGAAAAGCGCTCGGTGCTGTTCCGCAATCGACTGTTGGATATGAAAAAAGAACAAGCCCCCCACTGCAACTTGTTGGAGATGAAAACGCATTCATTGATTTCATGCTGAGCGGTCAGCCAGAACCACCGCTGTATTTTGCACGGATGAAAAGAATGAATAGAGACGGTATCCCAATACTTGGCGGATTGCCTTCACCAAAACAAATAGCCGATGCCAGTGCACTTGTTCGTCTAGCTTCTTCAGCAACCGTTATCGACACGCGCCCATGGGACGAAGTTCGAGATGGCCATTTGCCAAACACTATTTGGTCAAGAGCTAATGCAGATTTTCACAGGTTTGCAGGTTCTTTTGTCGATTCGAGCGAAGACATTGTGCTTATTGTTCGACCAGAGGAACTTGACCGTGCTTTGCGAAATGCAATTCGTATAGGTCTTGACAACATAGTTGCATGGGCAGAACCTAAGATTCTAGAGCAAGTATCCACCCTTGAAACAATGACAGAGATTACTGCGCAAGAATTAGAAACCATGGAGAATGTTTCTATGTTGGACGTTCGCCGAATGCCAGAATTCGAAGCTGGCGCAATTGGTGATGCAATCAATATTGCCCACACACGTTTGCTGAATCATTTGAAAGAAATTGACAAAGCAAAAGCATGGGTTGTCAACTGCCATGGAGGTAGTCGAAGTGCAGCCGCTTGTATGGCATTGAAACGAAATGGCTACGACGTAACAAATCTTGCTGGCGGTTATTCCGGCTGGAACCAACACGCGAATTGTTGCACTGTGTAATGCTGTTTGTTTCGCCACTCCTTTCGGTACCAAAACGTGAGATTCGTTTTGTGTATGGGACAAGTTCTGGACCTGGCGGTCAACACGTTAATAAAGTTGCGACAAAAGCAACGCTTTTATTCGACGTCGCTAAGGCGCTGTCAATTACCGTTTCGCAACGAAGTAAAATAGAAATTGCACTGGCAACTCGAATCAATAAAGATAGCGTGCTTCGTGTTTCCTCGTCTAAATTTCGGTCGCAAGGCGCCAATCGTGCCGCCGCTCTAGAACGATTTGTCGAATTACTACGCGAAGCGATTAAGCCGATTCGAAAAAGAAGAAAATCGAGGGTGCCGCGAGCATCAAAGAAAAAACGCCTACAACACAAGAAAATACGTAGTGAAACGAAGCGTTTACGTGGAAAAGTGCAATCAGACCATTGATTGAATCGTATTTTTTTTATTTTGATTCTGCAATATTTGCTCTATACTAGAGCAAAGGTTTTTAATGTTTCTCACTTCCGTACTTATTCTTTCTGCAAATGCACTTTCCATCCCTTCTTACCCTGAAGGTGGAGTTATTCCTCGGAATATGACTAAAGAAGAGGCGCGATATGTTAAAAATAATCCAATCACTGTTCCCCGAGGTGTAACTTCACCTCCGGTGGGTCCCGTGCACTGCGTTGCTGAATACGAACCTATGGATGGCATTTTGCTCGCATGGGAAGGTTTTTCTTCAGTAGTTTCAGAAATGGCAGCACGAATTACAACAATTGGTGATGCCAATGCAATTATTGTCATTGATCAATCTGGCGAACAGTCACAAGCGTTATCTCAAATTGCTTCATACGGTGGAGACACAAGTAAAGTGAAATTCATCTATCGTTCTATAGATACGGTATGGATTCGTGATTACGGTCCACGGTATATCTATGAAGGCGATTGCCGTGCTGTTGTTGACCACACGTATAATCGACCTCGCCCAAACGACAATGCGCTCAATAGTTTTGTTGCTGAATCGCTTGGCCATAAACTCTATGCATTACCACTTGTCCATGGCGGCGGAAATTTTCATCTAAACGCAAACGATTTCGGATGGGCGACGGAGTTGATTGAAAATGAAAATAACGGTATGTCTCAAACAGAAATACGTGCATATTGGCAAGAGTATCAAAACTTAAACGTAACTATCACCGATGCATTTCCAACTTCTGTAGACTCAACGCAACACATTGATATGTGGATGTGCTGGGCTTCAGATACAACGTGCGTTATTTCCGATTGGCCGTACAACAGCGGATCCACGCAAGATCAAATTTGCGATACGGTTGCGGCAACACTGCAATTTCAGGGGTACACTGTTGTGCGTATACCTGCACGAAGTATTTCTTGGACACACTACACCTATGCAAATTCTGTCATCTGCAATGACTTGGTGCTTGTTCCAAGTTACTCAAATTCTTCTATGACGCAACATAATGCTCAAGCAATTTCTGCTTGGGAACAAGCATGTCCGGATAAAACAGTTGTCTCTATTCCTTGTCAGTCAATTGTTACATCTGCGGGAGTGATGCATTGCATTTGTATGCACGTACCTAAACACTTAGGTGGTGTGCATCCAACTGCTCACCTTCAAACACCAAATGGGGGCATTGTGTACCAACCAAATCAATCCGTCCCTATTACTTGGATTACAGACGATGATGTTGCTGTGATGCACATCAATATAGAATTTTCCTCTGATGCTGGAAACACTTGGCAATTGATCGCCGACGGAACCGCAGACGATGGTTTCTATGTTTGGGAAGTACCGGATGTAAGTACAAGCATGGGCGTCATCCGTGTTGTTGCATTTGATTCAGAGGGCAATTCGGGCGCTGATGCTGGTGATGGGTATTTTTCCATCAACGGCACTTCTGTTGTCGGTGACGCAAACGGGGATGGTCTTGTAAATGTTGCTGACATTCTTGCAGTTGTCGATGCGTGGGGTGCTTGCGTTTCTGGTTGCGATGAAGACCTTAATGATGATGGATCTGTTGATGTCATTGATTTGCTTGCTGTCATCGGCGCATGGTAAGTTAGGTAAAATATGGCGACATTTGAGGGTATTTTTTTAGGGTTTATTTTAGGGTATATAATTGCCTTTTAAGCAACCTTAGGCAATAAAATTCCGAATATCTTCTTGTAATGATTCATAGCTGTGCTATGTTTACATGATTACTTATAGCCCACACGAATTCATTAGGAGAAATTCACATGCGAGGAAGAACTTTATTACTAACGGCTGCCATTGCAACGATTGCATCTGTCACTATTTTGGCAGTCAACGGTCATGCCGATCGAAGAAAGCAAGCAAAAAATAATTTTGGGATTATTGGACCTGACGTAGTAGCGTGGGCAATTGGTGGTCAGAATAGTGAAGACATTGATTATGATGGCTCATCGGATGGCATGGGTGGATATTCAATGGCAACAGTTTCTTGTAACTGGGGCGATTATGGACTTAACTGGTATGGAGGCACAAACAACTCTCCAATTATTATGCAGAATATGTTTCGTTTAAAAGACGGCAAATTTGAACAGATTGGCATGCAGTCATTTATGAAACATTCATTTTGTGCATTGAGTGAACCAGGATGTGGAGATTGCGAAGCGGCGCCTTGTGACATTTTGGGTATTGGTTGTGCTGATACGTATTGGGCTGGACTTAATTTAAATGGTGACTGTCCACGTTCAGATGTTAACGCATTCACTGGTGAATACCCATATCCATTCACACATAGCCCAAGCGGTCCAAGTGAAACTCGCGGCAATCTAGTAGTACCTAATATTGATGTTGATCCTGCACTTAACGCAGGTGCTCGATATTTTATTGAGGCTATGTATATCGCAGCAGATGATCATGCTGCAGGTAATGGTGATAATAATGCTTCTTATAGAGAAATTGGTTTTAATAGTATCTCTGATCCTTACGTTTTAGCTAATGGCCCACAAGAAACGATTGCTGGTGACCCAGCGATTAGAGCTTGGGCAGCAATTGACCCTAATGTTAGCATTAGAGAATCGCATGCTCCTGGAGATGGCTTGATTTTGCTCGCCTCAAAAGTTACTGATAATGGTGACGGCACTTTTGATTACGACTATGCAATTCATAACTTAAATTGTCATAGAAGTATTGGAAGTATTGAAATACCAACTGGTAGTGCTGCAATCT
>CAWLAZ010000066.1:0-8194 GCA_963854955.1 Phycisphaerae bacterium
TCAATTCTTTCTGCATCTATAGGCGCCATAATTGCATGTGCGATTTCGATGTTTGTCCTAGATGGTTTTGCAGTGCGATTTTCAATGGGAACATTTACATTGTTTATGACCCCTGAAGTTGTTACACTGGGTGTAGGATCTGGCCTAATGCTCGGTGTTATTGGCGCAATCGCTCCAGCTATCCGTTGTTTACGTTTACCAATACCAGAAGCGCTTCGCGCATCAGAATAATAAGGAACTCAAATGAAACAAATATTCGCAATTTTATTAGTAGCCGCACTCACTGCATGTAGTGGAAAAGAAGAAAGCAATGTACCGCCAACGGTTGCTTCCCTGGAATTACCTAGTTCATTCTTTACAGAAACTCGACCAAACGATGTCAAAGATCTTGTTGAAGTAAAGAAGACTGCAAAGAAAGGCGATGATGTTACTTTCCTTGCTCGAATTGGTGGTCGAGGAAATGCCTCGTTTGTAAAAACACTCTCGATGATGATAGTGGCAGATCCGACACTTGTTTCGTGTGAACTCATGGGTGAAGAAGAGCATTGTGTTACGCCTGAAGACTATTGTTGCGAAGATCGTGACTTGCTCTCTTTGGGGCTTGGCACAATTCGCTTCATGGATGACAAAGGCGACTCATATCCTTTTTCAGTTGAAGGTAGCCATGGGCTTGAAACTTTAAAATATGTAGTTGTCGAAGGCAATGTCATTGACATCAATGAGAGTGGAGTATTCGTTGTCGATGCAAGTAAAGTTTGGGTTGGTGGAAAACCATCGTATGGCAATAACAGGAAGGGAAGCACTGAATAAAAAGACGTTTGTCTAGCTATTCATTAAGTGCTTTGGTAGTATTTCTTCCGTATGGCCGATCATATTTTATACATGATTTGACAGGTTTTACGGACGTGCGACATGCAACAATGAACATGGTTTCTGGATGCCTCTTGATGTGCCTGCCCAACAAACAGGAACAGTGCTCAATTAGTTCGTACAGTTAAGTGTCAAAGTTCCTGTCCCTGCCTGACCAGCTTCCCAGCCGCCAACTCGAATGAGGTAACTTTCACCTGACGTGATGTTAACACTAAAGCGCGAGGTATAGTCTGAGCAAGCGTCGTCATCGCCATTGCAAGCAATTTGTTGCAACTTACCGCAAGCGCCTTCGTACATAACAAGGTCAGTATCAAACGTTGCTGTATCGCATGTGCTTACAGTAAGGAAGCCATCGCACGCTGCTTCATAAGAAAACCAAATATCTGCGTTCAATACACCCAAGTATGAGTTTGAGCACGTTGAGTCATCATACGGATCAATACTGTTGCTAGCCTCTGCAGTAGAAAAGGCTGTTGCGCCCAAAGAGATGGTCATTGCGTCTTCACACTCATCGAAAGCACTCGTCGAACAAATTGTATTTATGCAAGACGAACCGCCGCTATTCCAAAGACCACCCATGGTATCGCAAGCTATTGATGTAATAAATTCGCATGTATCACTTGGCGTGCAGCAAGCGCCTTTTACTATTGACTCACAAGTAGACCCCCAGCGATTGATAATAAGAAGAATGTCCGAAATATCAACATCTCCATCACTATCAAGATCGCCAGCACAGTCGCCTGTGCAAGTTCCATATTCTGAAAGCAAAGCCAAAAGATCCACGACATCGACTGTGTTGGAACCATCTAGATCTCCCAAACAAGGAGCTGTTGAAAGTCCATCAAAGAAATTCCAAACTTCTATTGCCGAATCAATGTCCATGTTTCCCCAAGAGCCCGGCCAGTCGTGCCCGCCCCCGTTGACAGTGTAGAACCACAATTCAGATTCGTGGTTCGGTGAACTGTAAATATCACGGTGGACAGTACTGCCATCGTTTGGATTGATATCTGGAAAATTGTACGAATCGGTCACATCAACATCCATGATTGAAGCCCAAAGAGCCATCGTGTTTGGAATAGAGTGATACGGTCCCCAGCCACCAGTGTTATTCATGTCGCCATTCCAAAGTGTCGTGTTATCTGCTGTCCCGTTTAATGACAAAATTGGGCGAACGACTGCAGGATTACAATCGGTAAAGAGTGTGTCCATCATCATGCCGACAATCGGCGCAAAAGCCGTAATTGTTTCTGATTCGCGGCATGCCAACTGAAAAGACATTTCAGCACCGTTTGAGAATCCAGTCGCGTATATTTTGTTTGGGTCTGTTCCATGAAGTTGTTGAAGATGCAGTGCAAGTTCTCTTATGAAGCCATCATCATCAATATCAATGCCTGCATGGAACGAATAGTCAACATCCCAGAATCGATTGTTCGATTGGTCACGCGTGCCGTTTGGAAATGCGATGACAAAACCGCGTTCATCGGCAAGCTCTGTCCAGCGGTAGTCGCTCATCATTTCATTATTATTTCCGCTGTATCCGTGCATTGCTATGATAAGTGCGGGAGACTCGGGTAACTCGCTTGGAACATGAATTCGATATTGGCGGGTGAGGCCATCGTGTTCAAAATCTATATTCTGGGCAAATGTTAGATTAGAAAAAAGTATGGCCAGAACGATACTTGAAAAAATTTGTTTCATAAATTAAATATACGCTGAAATCGGTGATATCAATGCATAAAAGCATAAAAAAAGCAAATTTTTAGTTATTGGCACCTAAAGTATTTATAAACGATGCTTATCCTAGTGACAATAGCAATTGGAGAGTTGTTCGAGCGTTGCAGATGACATCAAATTGCAGCGATTGGTATCAATCTGGAACAAACTAGACAACGCAACCAAGGAAGTAATCCTTCATGTTGCTGAAGCAGGAGAGAAGTAATTTGTTGTTACGTAACTCCACTGACACTGACAATACCCTCGCTGTAGATAGTGAAATCAGGGGTATTGTCATGACATACATAACGATACGAATACACAAGGAGATTTCATGATGAATGAATCACGGTTAACAAACAGTTCTAACGGAAGAGATACGATTGGAAGGGGGAGGGGGGTAGCAAATTTCTACAGGTTTGAAGCAAAGACCAGTGGGGTAAGCACGTTTGCGCGTGGTCGAATTGAAAACCTTTGACCCCTGTGACGAAATGACAAAAGTCGTTACTCGCACTCTCCCCAGTTGCCGACAACTTCAAGTAGATCGGATACATCGACGATGCCGTCGAAGTTCACATCTGCAGGGGAGTTTGATTGACCCCACTGGTCAATGATTGTGAGCAAGTCAATTACATTGACATATCCATCACCGTTGATGTCTGGGCAAATATGTCTCTCCTCAACTACAAACTGGAATTCAGCGATCATGTTGCCATCGGCATCCTCTTCTATGACGCTGACCTCAAGATCTGGGTGATAGAAGAAGTCATCTTCGTTCTCTGGCACATCTGGAAAGTACAACTGTGTTGTAAAGATTGACGGTGCGACACCTTGAACCTTCACATGGATATGGCTCGTTCGGCCAGGATACAGCCCAGGAATCACCGTCTCTAGTATTGAATTGCCTGTTCCATCAGCGAAGTGGTGTCCGCGATATCCCCAGCCATTCTTATCATAGTCGCCATCAGAATCAGCATGCCAGATGTCGATCCATGCGTTTGGAATGGGCTCACAATTCTGATCAACTACCGAAAAATACAGATCGAGCAATGGAGCATCGCCGGGATCACGCAAATTCGATCGCTCGGGTGAGTCTGGGATCCAATAGGGACCCTCGACATCCGGCCGAGTCTGTGTGCATAAGGAATCATTGGTTCTATCAGCAAACAATGCCGTGGTGGTAGCAAGTGCTGCACTTGTGATGAACATCAGTATGAGCGCGGTGCGGAACATTACTCGCAAGTTCCCCAGTTGCCTACAACGATAAGTAGGTCTGATACATCGACGATGCTGTCGAAGTTCACATCTGCAGGGGTCTCAAAGAGTCCCCACTGGTCAATCACTGCAAGGAGATCGTGGACATTTGTTTGGCCATCTTCGTTAATATCTGAGGAGCAAAAATCTACGCAATCAGTCACGTCATTGCATATTGTTTCATCACCATAAAAATATCCATTCATCCAGAAGCAATCCTGCTCGAGAGTTGAGTCATAGCATTCATAATCATCAACACAGCAGGCGCCAATCTCAGCTTGGCAATAATCGCCTTCATTTTCACACGTAGATTGATAACCTAAGAAATCGCCACCCATCGATAGGCAATCATCTTGGATGATGTTGTCTTCGCAGTAAAGTTTCCACTTCAAGCAGCATGCACCAACAGTGGCAACGCACATTTCAACATCTTGCAAGTCGGCGCATGAGTCAAACCAGAAGATGCCACCGTTATTTTCGCAGTCATTCTCCCATGCATCTTCACACCATTCACCAAAGCAACACGAACCATAATAGGTTGTGCACCATGAGGCATCATTGCATGTCGTCCCTTCGCCAATAAATTTTCCACCCTTTGTATAGCACCATTCTTCTGTGTAATTTTCATAGCACTCTTTGCCGGAGCCGGACCAGTTCAGGCAGCAAGCACCAACAACTGAAATGCAAGCACTGCCTTCAACCGCACAGGTAGAAAAAGGGCCATAAAATTGGCCGCCAAGTGTGTTGCACTCCTGCTCTGTAACATTATCCATACATTCATATGAACTTTCCTGTATGCAACAAGCTCCACCATCTCCTTGAATCAATTCTGCAGAGGCGGAACTTGTGAGGAACATCAGTATGAGCAGGGGGCGGAACATTACTCGCACGCTCCCCAAGAACCGACCACGATGAGCAGGTCGGAGACATCCACGATGCCGTCATCGTTTACATCAGCAGGTGAGTTGGCGAGTCCCCATTGGTCAATGATTATAAGCAAATCACTTACATTGACATTGCCATCGCCGTTAATGTCCGGGCAATTGGAAGGACACTCGACGTTGAATTCATTTCCACCACCATCATCCCATGGGCCATTGATGTCGCCCGCATCACCACTGTTTTCACAAAAGAGACTGTCCGTAATCTCCAACGTGCCTGGGTAGTGGTAGATCGCGCCAGGACCAGATCCTGATGTCGGCCCATTTTCCTTGAACTCGCAGGAATTGATGATCGTGTTTGTCTGCGTCACGCTGATGCCGCCCGGCCCCCATGTGGCATGGTTGTTCTGGAAAAGGCATTCCGAAAATAACGCGGTCGAGAAACCGCCAATCGAGACACCATTGCTCGAGTTATCAATGAATGTGCATTGACTCATCGAGATATTAACATCGCTACTGAACGATGCACACGTGCCATCAAAGTTATTTTTAAAGAGGCATTGGTCTATGTCATGACTCGCACCACTTGCAACCCACACCGCTCCCCTGTTGCCCATGAACTCACACGCAAAGAGTGTCAAGTTAATGTTGTTGCTGTTGAGCGCTGAACCAAGTTCACTCACAGAAGACACATGGTTCGTAAACCGACACCCTGAAATGAGTGCTGAGTGAACTCCTCCAGAGGAAGGACCGCTGATACGCACCCCCCCGCCATAGGCAACTGCATTATCGTTAAAGGTGCAGTCAATAATCTGTAACCCATCGGCATGCTCTGCGCCAATACCAGACCCCGCATTACCCGAGAATACACAATCGCTAATTGTCGCAGCGCTCTGGAGCAAGTAAAGCGTAGTCCCGAAGAAGTCAGCGCTTGTGTTGTTTTCAAACGTGCATTGCTCGAACACTGGATTGCAGTGCTGAATCACTGCGGTGGAATACGCTGTGTTATTTTCAAAGACGCAGCCACGAATCGTTGGACCAGGGCCAACTGATTTCGTCGATTTGCTGAAGAAAATGCTGCCCGTGTTGCTAGCGGTGTTGTTCACAAACCGGCAGTTCTCAATAATCGCCTCCGTGTCGGAACTCCAGAGTGCGCCACCGGCAGTCGAAGTTACATTGCCCGTGAAGACGCAGTTTCGAATAGTCGGATTGTGATGATAGATCCATAGCGCGTTGCCAGTTGATCCAGTAAACACAATATTTTCAACAGTTGCGCCCGTAGCGCCAACCACACCAATAGCAATGAGTACCCCGCTCTCGCCACCGCCATCGATCGTCACCAAGGGTTCGCCCTTGGCATTAACTTCGCCGGTGATCGTGATATCTGCATCCTCGATGAACAAGTCGGATTCATTGTACGTACCTGCAGCAATAGCGATCACGTCGCCAGCATCTGCCGCATCGAGGGCAGCTTGGATGTTATTAAAGTCTGCCTTGCCGTCATCATCAACAGTCCATGTTTCAGCAAGCGTGACACCACTCAAAACACATACGGCCATACAAGTAATTAGATTCTTCAACTCCACTCCTTCTGGGCATTGCCCATATAAACAACCATTATTACACGGTTTAGCGTGAATAACAAGGAAAATAGGTATAATTTTTGCAGAGCACACTAGTAGGGCATTCAGGGGGAGACCCCCAATCGAAACACTTATCTATATAGATGATGCCAGTCCATGTTCCAGCCGAATTTTGATTACTCACACGCTCCCCAGTTGCCAACCATAAGGAGTAGGTCGGAGACATCGACGATGCCATCGGTGTTTACATCAGCGGGGGAGTCGGTTAATCCCCACTGGTCGATGATGCTAAGCAAATCGCCTACTCCGATTTCGCCGTCTTCACTGATATCACCTACGCACGCGGGCGTGGTAACAATATCACAAGGCAAATCGTTAGTGTCATCGTAATTGCCACCCTTGTTATCTTGGGTGACGCGTACCCAAACACTGTCACTTGGGGTATCTGGAATAATCCAATCATATGTGTGGACACTACCTTGCGTGTTGTCGCCAGTGGGTAGGTCTATTGCAATTGGAATCCACGGACCTTCTTGACTTACAGTTGCGTAATGTAAATCCCAATTTTGTGTGCCGTGTACAACTGTAATTTCCCACGAAATTTCTGTTGTTGTTCCGGAATGTAATACATCACTACCCGTTGGGCTTAGAAGATGCACATGTCCCAGTGCTGTTGTTGTTAAGAGTGCTATTGCTGCAGTGTTAATTATGAGGTTCATTTTTTCATTCCTTTATGCAGTATATTCGTATGAAAAAAGCTCTTGGTTGCCTCTTTTATAGAATAAGCGTAATACCGTCAACTGCTCAAGAAGAACATACTATGGGCATCGCCCATACTTATGAACAATTGTCATACATAGTAGTGACAATGGCAAGGAAAATAGGTGAGGTTCAGGCAGAACTCGTTAGAAGGGTTACGTCCGTTGATCTAAATTTATGCAAATACCAGAACGCCAAATCGGCATTTCTATTTCACATCTAAATCCGGCGAATTCTGCTGGGTTCCAATTGTTCTTTTTAAACATATTCAGCGTGAGTTCTTTGTGCCTTTTATAATTACTAGAATCAGATTTTGAGATTCCCTGACCCAATTCCGTAAAACCAAGTTGCCCAGTAAATCGTGTCATCCACAAATCTTCAGGCGGGGCGAGCAGTGATGTGCCCCACAGATGACAGTCAGCGGACATGCGGTGCGCATCCGCAAGGTTTTTTTGAAGGTACACATCGAATGTGCAACTTCTTGATGGATAATCGATATACAGCCAGAGTGCTTTGTGCTTTCCGAGATTGGTAACGTTCCACTTGCTGCATTGCATAGCAAAACAATCGAAAGGTTCGCCGTTTGGGATATTTTCTGGGTCGATGATATGCGCTAAATTCTTTTCCTTAATCATGCGCGTATCAATGGAAGGTAGGGGAGTTGAACAAAATTCTTTGATGAGTTCTTGTGGTTCTCTTGCCGCTTCTGAACCTTCAACTTTTCGGTAATCTGAAAACGCAGCATTTATTGGTAGTCGAATTGGCATCGCAGAATGACTTACACTGATATTGGTATACCCCCTCGTTGCAATTTGTTCAAAGTTTGTATCGGCTCGCGGATTAAACTTAAATGCAAGAATGCTTATGGTCGTCCCCATCGATTGGCCGAGCACCGAAGAAGTTGCTTCGAAAAGTTTTTTTCGTCTAGCGATCCGGTGTTTTGGATCGGTGGCTTCAAAATGAAGTGAGAGCGCCGTTGCTAATGCAGTTTGGCTTAGACCAACGCTCGTTAAAAAGTGAGCGAAATTATCAACTGCAGAATCTGCATTGCAAAGTACCGCCTCTGGCGTTCCCTCATGGCGTAACGCAATAAGAAATTCTCGCAATCCTGAAACTCCCGGAATTTCAGTTAAA